>JAEUQD010000084.1 GCA_016789925.1 Bryobacterales bacterium
TGCCGACCTGCCGGGAGTTGTGGAATCGTTACGCACGTCCCAACATGTCCTGGAAATGTTTCGTCGGACGCTGCCGGACGGTCGTCCCCGCCGTCGCCTGGAGCGCCTCGCCAACCGCCTCACCAAGATCGTCGCTGAAGCACTGAAACTTGCGCCACCTGAAAAATAGGCAGAGATTGGCCGGTTAAGTCTGCCACCCGTTAGTGTCGGGTGATACGCAGCCTGATCGAGACTTGCGGTGTTCGGACGCGGCACGGATGGGTAACCGTAGGGTGCGGCAGAAGTCGCCGCACCTATCGAGGAAGGCGGCGGATTGGCGTCCGCAAGGGGACGTGGTGGACGGCCTTGACGGCGAGCGTGGTGGACTTGCCCCACTGGCGCCGGCAGTGATGATTGATTTCATAGTCCATAAGGACTAGGTGACGGTGTGCGCGCTGTCGGAGGACGCCCCGCCAGCCGGTGGTTAGGTTAGGTTAGGCGGTGAGGGCACGGGAGAGGCGGCCGGGAGGGGCGGGGCGGAGGCGGCGATGGGTGGTTTGTTCGAGGCGGTCGATCCAGGCGTCGTGGCCGCAGGGGAGTCCGTTGGTGAGGGATTTTTCGAGGCGGATTTGTTGTTCGCGCGGGGATTCGTCGAGGAACTCGCGGTAGGATGCGGGGGTGAAGCGGGCCCTGTCCCCGAAGGGCCCGGACTGGGGCACTTCTTGCGGTAGTCGTACAAACTGCTGTAGCCGTGCAAGGCCAGCCGTTCCCGCCAGCGTCGCATTGTCCGGTCCGTAACCCCCATGATCTCGGCCGCGGATAACTCACGTGCTAATTGGGCCGGACAGATCGCGCTTACATAAAGAAGTACCAGCTCAAGTTCGCTGAAGGGCTTGGACCAGCGATTTCCAAGGCCTGCGCGCAGTTTCGAGTAAAGAAATGGAAGGAAGGCATCAGTGAGTTCAAATCCACCATCCAGCTCATTGGAAAGTACATCCAGATGCTCGAGCCTCATCCGGCAAATTATCCCTGTGGCAAGTCGGGAATGTGGAACTGAAGTTGGCCGAGGGAGAGGTGCATGTGCACCTGGAACACGCGTCGGGAGTCGACTGGCCGTCTTGCCTGTGGGAAGCCCTGTACGCTCTACGACCATCAGCCGATGCGGCGATGGCGGCATCTGGATACTTGCCAGTACAAGACGATTCTGCACGCCGCGCCGCCTATGTCCGGATCACGGGGTGCATACGGTGAAGTTACCCTGAATTAGCAATTGAAATGACTTAAACATGTAATGTTTGTGATTTTTGGAGACCGGGTCTAGGAAGGGGGGAGGCTGGCAACGGTGGTTGTGGTCGGGCTGCGCGGTGCAGTCGTTGTCGCTGGGGGTGGTGAATGGAATCTCCCACCTGGCGGGGCGGGACGCATATTTTTGTGCTGACGTTGCCCCGGGTTGGGGCGGGAATGGTAGTGGCAGTGTACCGGTAGAATCGAGAGGTGGATCGCCGAACACCGTTGATGGCCGCGTTTGGGGCGGCCAAGATAGACGCTTTACTCGTCACATCGCTAAAGAACATCCGTTATCTGACGGGATTCACGGGCTCCGCGGCCCAATTGCTGGTGGAGCCGCACCGGACCACCATTTTTACCGACCCGCGCTACGACATCCAGGTAAGGGAACAGGTGGACTGCCAGGTCAACGTATCGTCGAAACCCGCGCGGGCCCTGGAAACGGCGCTGAAGCGGAGGGCGATCCGGCGGCTGGGGTTTGAGGCGCACCACGTGCACTATGCCGACTATGCGCGATACCGGGAAGGGCTGCCGGCGTCGACGCGGCTAGTACCCACCAGTGGGATGGTGGAGTCGCTGCGGGCGATCAAGTCGCCGGAGGAGAGGGAGGCGATCCGGCGGGCGGTGCTGGTAAATTCAGCAGCGTTTGCGGCGGCGGTGAAGGAGATCCGGCTGGGGATGACGGAGCGGGACCTGGCGGCGGAGATCGACTACCAGATGCGGCTGCTGGGGGCGGAGGGGCCGGCGTTTGACACGATCGTGGCGGCGGGCCCTCGAAGCGCGCTACCACACGCCCAGCCGGGGGCCAAGCCGTTGGAGGCCAATGAGCTACTATTAATTGATATGGGCGCGCAGGTTGAGGGATATGCGAGTGATATGACTCGCGTTCTCCACCTGGGACAGCCCAATCGCAGGACCAAACAGTTGTACCGTTCTGTTCTCGATGCCCAACTCGCAGCCATCGACGCCGTTAAGGATGGTATCCCGGCCGGCGCAGTGGACCGGGCGGCGCGTTCGCGGCTGGCCGCAGACCAGCTGGATGCGCTGTTTACGCACTCAACCGGACACGGCCTGGGTCTCGACATCCACGAGTTTCCGAGGCTGGCGCGGGGCGAAAGCACCGTTCTTCGCACGGGCATGGCGGTGACCATCGAGCCCGGCGTTTACCAGGCGGGGCTGGGGGGCATTCGCATCGAGGATACTGTCCTGGTGACAGGCAGCGGCTGTGAGGTTCTTACTCCGACTCCGAAAGAGCTGTTGGTCGTTTGACCCACAATGACACTTGAAGAAATAAAACAACTCATCGACCTTGCCAACGAAACAGGGATTGCCGAGCTCGAAGTCGAGCGCGGCGGCAATCGCGTCCGGATCCGGCGTACCGCCGCGTCCACCCATCATGAAGTGATTCTGCCCAGTGCGCCTGCGCATAACCACATGCCGGCTGGGCATGCACCGCCGGCTGCTGCGCCTGCCGCCGACGCGTCGGTGGTGTTAGTGAAAGCGCCGATTGTCGGCACGTTTTACGAGGCGGGCAGCCCGGGATCGGCGCCGTTTGTCAAGCCCGGCGACACGGTTCAGCCCGGCCAGGTGCTGTGCATCATCGAGTCGATGAAACTGATGAACGAGATCGAGGCTGAGACCGCGGGAGTTGTCGTGGCGCGGCTGGTGGAAAACGGCCGTCCAGTCGAATACGGCGAAGCCCTGTTCTCGTTGCGGCCACTGTAATGTTCCGGAAGATTCTGGTCGCCAATCGCGGCGAGATCGCGCTGCGTGTGATTTGCGCCTGCAAGGATCTGGGCATCAAGACCGTTGCCGTGTATTCGGAGGCGGATCGTAACAGCCTGCACGTACGGTTTGCCGACGAGGCCATCTGTATCGGTCCGGCCAAGAGCACGCGGAGCTATCTGGACATTCCGTCGGTGATCAGTGCCGCGGAAATCGCCAATGTCGACGCGATTCACCCGGGCTACGGGTTCCTGTCGGAGAATGCGAATTTCGCCGAAGTGTGTGAGGAGTGCGGGATCAAGTTTATCGGTCCGCGACCCGATGTCACGCGGCTGATGGGATTGAAGCAGCGGGCGATTGAGGCGATGAAGGCGGCGGGCATCCCGACGGTGCCGGGGTCGGACGGGATTGTACGGACGCCGGAAGAAGCGGCGGCGGTGGCGGAACGGATCGGCTACCCCGTGCTGGTGAAGGCATCGGCGGGCGGGGGCGGTCGCGGCATGCGCGTTGTGGAATGCGCGGAGGAACTGCCGCACCTGCTGGCGCAGGCTCAGCAGGAGGCCGAGGCGGCGTTTTCAAACTCCGACGTGTATGTCGAGAAGTTCATTCGCGCGCCGCGCCATATCGAGTTTCAGGTGCTGGCCGATGAATTCGGCGATGTGCGGATTTTGGGCGAGCGCGAATGCTCGATTCAGCGGCGTCATCAGAAGCTGGTGGAAGAGGCTCCTTCGCCAGCCGTTTCGCCCGGGTTACGCCGCGACATCTCGGAAAAACTCGCCCGCGCGCTGTCCGACGTGGGCTACTCGAATGCCGGGACCGTCGAGTTTCTGATGGACGATTCGGGCCAACTGTACTTCATCGAGGTGAACGCGCGGATCCAGGTGGAACACCCGGTGACGGAGTTGGTGACCGGAGTGGATTTGGTGCGGAGCCAGATTCTGATCGCTTACGGCGAACCGCTGTCGCGCATCCTGCCCGCGGAGATTCCGATTCGCGGACATGCCATCGAGTGCCGGATCAACGCTGAGCATCCGGAGAAGTTTACACCGTCGCCGGGACGGATCACCGGGCTCAACCTGCCCGGCGGAATCGGCATCCGGGTGGACACGGCGGCCTACACCGATGGGGTCATCCCGCCTTACTACGACTCGCTGGTGGCCAAATTGATCGCGTATGGGGACACCCGGGAAGAGGCCACGGCGCGGATGCGGCGGGCGCTCGAAATGTTCGTGGTGGAAGGCATCTATACTTCGATTCCGCTGCACCAGCGGATTCTGGCCCATCCGGACTTTGTCTCGGGGAAGCTGGACACGCATTTCCTGAGCCGCCTGGATGCCGTGCCCGCGACCGCATGAGTACGAACAGGCTGCGCGTCGCCCTGATCGGCCAGGGCTTCATGGGCAAGGCGCATTCCAACGCGTACCACCAGGCGGGCCACTTCTTCGACCTGCCGTATGAACTGGAGCGCGAGGTGCTGTGCGGGCGGAACGAAGCGACGCTCGGCGGGATGGCGGCGCGGTGGGGTTGGCGGGAAACAGCCACCGATTGGCGGAGCGTGGTGGAACGGCCCGACATCGACGTGGTGGATGTTGCGGTTCCCAATCATCTGCACGCGGAGATCGCGCTGGCGGCCGCGGGTGCGGGCAAAATCGTTTTGTGCGAAAAGCCGCTGGCGACCAGTGTCGAGGATGCGCGGCGGATGGCGGACGCGGTGCGCGGACGTCCCTCGATGGTTTGGTTCAACTATCGCCGTGTAGCGGCGGTGGAACTGACGCGGCAGTTGATCTACGATGGCCGGCTGGGCGACCCGTTCCATTACCGCGGTCTTTATCTTCAGGAGTGGGGGAACGATCCGACGCGGCCGCCGGGATGGAAGACCGATGCGGCGCAGGCGGGCTCAGGCGTGCTGGGCGACATTCTGTCACATTCGGTGGACCTGGCGTTGTACCTGAACGGGCCGATTTCCGAGGTGTGCGCCATGCAACAAACGTTCGCGAGCGGACGGGATGTCGACGATGCCACGCTGGTTCTGGCGCGATTTGCCAATGGCAGCATCGGAACGCTGGAAGCGACGCGGTACGCAACGGGGGCCAAGAACCGGAACAGCTATGAACTGCACGGGTCGCGCGGGGCGGTGCGTTTCAGCCTGGAGGATTTGAACCGGCTGGAGTTTTTCGATGCGACCGAGGCGAAGCCGCTGCAGGCGTACCGCAATATTCTGGTGAATGAGACGCGCTTCTGGAAGCCTGGCCACATTCTAGGCTACGAACACACGTTTATCGCCGCTCTGGGAGAGTTTCTGCTGAGCTTGCATCGCGGAGAGTTGTTTCATCCCGATTTCGACGATGCGCTCCGTGTACAGCTTGTGCTGGAGGCAATCGCGAAATCGGGTAACTCGCGGGGCTGGCAAACCGTAGAGTTAAAGTAGAAGGACCAGCAAAATGTTCACTTGGATTTGCCCGCAGTGCGGGGCGGAAGTTCCGCCTTCCTACAACGATTGTCCGCAGTGCGCTGAGCGCAAGGCGCAGCAGCAAGCGGCTCCGGCCGCGGCTCAGCCGGCGGCAGCCGCACCGCCACCGCAGTTTGCTCCGCCACCGCCGCAGGCACAGCCGGCGCCGGCGCCCCCGCAATATGGCGCGGGCCAGCCGGGTGTTCAGTATGTCTACGTCAAGCAGGGACTGCCGGCCTGGGCTGTGACGCTGATGGTGGCCTTGGGCCTGGTCATCATCGGTGGGGGGCTCTACTACTACGTGGGCAACAACCGGCGTCCCGCCGTGACCACGGCGCAGGAGCAGCCTGTCCTGGAGACCGTGAAGGAAGGGGCGAAAGCGCCGGCCGCCGCGCCAGCGGCTTCGAAGTTTATCGAAGTGACGGGCATTCGGATTTTTGAGGAAGCGCGCAAACCGATGGTCCGCTTCATGGTGATCAATCACTCGCAGGCCGACCTGCCGGGTGTCTCCGGCACCGTTCTGCTGAAAGCCGCCGGAAAAGACGATCCGATTGCGTCGATCCCGCTGAAACTGTCCGGTCTTGGTCCGTATGAAGGCAAAGACATCACGGCGCCGCTGAAGACGAAGCTGCGAGCCTACGAGATGCCGGACTGGCAGTTCATCAAGGTCGAAACGCAGTTGGAAGCACAGTAGGAGCCGTGCCCGGTCCGGCCATCCTTTCCATCGTGGCCCTGCTGGCGGCGATTGCGGTCAGTTGTGTCCTGCCGATCAATGTTGGGTTGCTGTCGATCGCGTTCGCCTACCTGGTGGGCCGCGGAGTCAACGTGGGCGCGGGCTTTCCGGTCAACCTCTTTCTGACGTTGGTGGGCACAATGTTTCTGTTTTCACTGGCGGCGGCCAACGGGACGCTCGACCAGGCGGCGCGGCGGAGCATCGTGCTGGCCCGGGGGAACAAGGGACTGATTCCGGTCATCTTCTTTCTGCTGGCGGTCGTGCTGGGAGCAGCCGGGCCGGGGGGCATCGCGGCGGCGGCGCTATTAGCGCCGGTGGCCATGGCTGTCGCGGCCGAATTGAACATCAGCGCCTTCCTGATGACCCTGATGGTGGCCAATGGAGCGAATGCGGGCACGTTTTCGCCGATCGCACCGACGGGGATCATCGCGCGCGACCTGATGTCGCGGATCGGGCTGGCCGGCATGGAATGGCCGAATTTCTGGAACACGCTCCTGGCGCAGAGCGCCGTCGCGTTTGCGGGCTACTTTGCGTTGGGTGGGGCCGGCCTGTTGTGGGAGAAATCCGCCGCGGCCCATCAGAACCAGCCGCTGCCGCCGTTGGAGCGGCGCCAGAAGGCGACGCTCGCGCTGATCCTCGGGCTGGTGGCGGCGGTGATGCTGTTTCGGGTCGATATCGGCGTGGCGGCCTTTGTGACGGCTGCGATGGTTTCGCTCGCACGATTATCGGATGAAGAGGCGGCGCTGCGGCGGATGCCCTGGGGCGTGATCCTGATGGTTTGCGGGGTCACCATGCTGATCGGCGTGATGGAGCGGACCGGAGGCATGAGTCTGTTCACAGGCTTCCTGAAGAGCTTTACGCATCCCGCCTATTTGCCGGGGGTGATCGCCCTGGTGACGGGGTTGATCTCGGTCTATTCGAGTTCCTCCGGCGTGGTAATGCCGGCTTTTCTGCCGATGGTGCCGGGATTGGGCGGTAACAGCCTGATGGTGGCTTATGCGGTGAACGTAGGGTCGCACCTGGTGGACGTCTCGCCGCTGTCGACCATTGGGGCCATGTGTATCGCGGCGGCGCCCGTACACGAAGACCGCAGTCTGCTATTTCGCAAACTGCTGATCTGGGGCTGGTCGATGGCTTTGGTGGGCGCGATAGTCTGCCAGCTTCTCTTTGGATACCGGTGAGGTCTCTTCGATGGTGGGCGGGCGGGATTCGATGACGCCTCCGAGCATTTCGCCGATCTTGCTTTGCCGGTAGCGGAAAATTTCGAGTAACTGATTTTTCACCATCCACTTGTGCGCCAGAGCGCCGAGCGGCCCGAGAGGGAGCACGTAGCGAACCTCGTCGGCCACAATCGTTCCGTTGGCGACCGGCTGAAACAGGTGCGTGTGATGCCAGAGCACGTAGGGGCCTTTGGACTGGAAGTCCACGAAGCGGTAGGGCGGCTGGTAGTCGGTAATGATGGTTTGCCAGCGCATGGGCAGGCCCTGCCAGCGAATCCTGTAGTTGATGACCAGACCCTGCTTCATTTCGAGACCCTTGTCGAGGATTTTGAAATCGAGCCACGGGGGAGTGATGGCGGCGAGATTATACGGGTTCTCAAAAACCCGGAAAGCATCGTCGAGCGACGCCGTGGTCTTCAATTCGCACCGGAGGAGGTAACAGCGCATCGTGACAGATTCTTTCGAGCGTCTGAAAGGGACGGATCCATTTGCAGAGCGCGTTGGAAGTCCTCTACCGCCGCGTCGCGAAAGCCCATGGTACAGAGGGCCACGCCGCGGTTGTTGATGTAACGCGGGTCGCCGGGAGCAAGAGCCACGGCCCGTCCGAACTCCGCCAGGGCTTCGTTATCGCGGCCAAGGGTGAGCAACACCCGCCCCATTTCGGATGCCACCTGGGGGTCTTGGGGCGCAATGTTTTTGGCGCGTTCGAGGAGTGTGAGGCCGCGCGTGGAGGGGACGGCGCGAGACAACTGGACGAGCGGGCGGACCTTTTGCGGCGCCTGGCGCATCGCCTCGTCCCAGAGTGTTTCGGGCGAGAGCCAGACCTGGGTCCGCGAGATGCTGAGCATCACAAGGACGGCCGCGGCGGCGTGCAGGACCATGGGATAGCGGATGCGCTGGAGGGCGAGGCCGGCAAAGGCGCTGAAGGCGATGAGGGGAAGGTACATCCGGCGGTCGACGGCGAGGTCGGCGGCAGGGAAGATGGTCGAGGTGGGCGCCAGCAGGAGCAGTCCGGCAATGAACCACAAGTGTCCGCCAATGGCGTAAGAGAGGTAGGCGAGCAGGCCGATGGCAGCCCAGCAGGCGACGCCGGCGGCGTAGCCGAGCAAGGGGATGTCGGGGTCGACCGAAAAGCCGATGGGCACGGCGAGCAACTGGAGATAGCGGAGGATGACGTAGCCCTGGGTGGCGAGGTAGTCGAGGGGATAAATCCCGGCTTGGGGACCTGCTCCGGAACCCGGCACGGTGATGCTGAGATAGGCGACGCGGGCGACGGAGAGCAGCGCCATGCCGAACATCACGGCAATCGGGGTCGATTTCCGCTTGGGCAGTAGCCAGAGCAGGGCAGGGAAGGCGGCACACTCTTCCTTGGCGAGCAGGGCAAGGCCAAACCAGACGACCGCGATCCAGTGTTTCTCCCTGAGCCAGAACCAGAGCGCCACCAGGCACAAGAGCGTGGCCAGCACGGTGCTCCGGGCAAAGATATACACGACGGGTTCGGTCTGAATGGGGTGGACGGCAAACAGAAAAGTGGCAGCGATCGCCGCGGCGGGGGGAATCAACTGCTTCAGGCAACTGAAGAGCAAATGGGCCGAGCCGAGATGCAAAGCCAGGTTGACGGCGTGGTAGCCGATGGGTTTGTCGCCGCCCACCAGCCAGTTGAGCCAGAAGGTGAGGTAGGTGAGCGGCCGCGAGGGGAACCAGCCCCAGCTCTCGTTGAGCAGCGAGAAATCATCGTAGTGAAACGGCGCCCGTAGCGCATTGCCAAAGGCAATCAGGATGGCAATGGTGAGCAGAATTCGCAATGTTACTATGTTAGGTTACCGCCGCATGGCTAAACCCAGGAAGGATCGGGTAGCGAAAATCCTCGCCGGGCTCGACACCTTATATCCCAACGTCACCTGCGAACTGGACCACGAAACTCCGTGGCAACTTCTGGTAGCCACGATCCTGTCGGCGCAGTGCACCGACAAGCGTGTGAATATGGTCACGCCCCACCTTTTTCAACGGTTTCCGACGGTGGAGGACCTGGCGCACGCCAACCAGGACGAAGTGGCCGGGATCATCAAGTCGACGGGATTCTTCAACAACAAGTCGAAGAATATTATCGGCGCGGCGCGCAAGATCCTCAGTGACTTCAAGGGTGAAGTGCCGCGCACGATGGAGGAACTGCTGACGGTTCCGGGAGCGGCACGGAAGACAGCGAATGTCGTCCTCGGTACGTGCTTCAACGTCGCCAGCGGGGTTGTGGTCGACACGCACGTCGCGCGCATCTCGAACCGCCTGGGGCTGACCAGCGAAACCGACCCGGTGAAGATCGAGAAAGATCTGATGGGCATCGTGCCGCGCGAGCGGTGGGTGCTGTTTTCGCACCAGGTGATCCATCACGGCCGGCAGTTGTGCGTCGCGCGCAACCCGAAATGCTCCCAGTGCCTGCTGGAACCCATATGCCATGCGCCTGACAAAACGGTGTAGCGCGGCCTGTTTGCTGATCCTCGCCGGATGCGTCGCGCAACCGGACCGGTATGCCCCGCCGATGCAGCGCAAGGCGATACTCGGGCCGGAGAAGTCGCACCTGAAGCACTTCATCGCGATGAACGACCCCTACGCCGAAGAGCATTTCATTCGGGACGTGCGGCCGCTCGAAGCGGGCTACTATCGCTGGACAGGCCAAAAGCCGACGCTGCAATTCGTGCTGTCGTCCACGCGCGACCTGAAGTTCAAAGCCGACTTTTCGATTTCCTCCGAGACGTTTCGACAGACCGGGCCATTTCACATCGAGTATTACGTCAATGGACGGCTGCTCGAGAAGGTACTCTACGATTCGCCGGGCGAGAAGCGCTATGAAAAGCCGGTCCCGGCCGAGTGGCTGGTGAAAGGCGGCGACACGGTGGTGGCCATCGAACTGGAAAAAGTGTACGTCGCCGAGGCGGACAAAGTGCAGTTGGGCGTCACGCTGGTGCGCGCCGGCTTTCAGGACTGATGCCGCAAGCCTTCTACATCCTGTTCGGCGTAGCGTTCACGGTGACTGCCAGTGTGTGCGAGGGGCGGTTGCTGCTGCGGCGTCTGAAGCTGCCGCTGTATCGCCAAGAGGAACTGGGCTTCTCATATCTGACAGGCGCGGCGATGCTGAGCCTGCTGTTGTTCGCGCTGGCTTCGGCGCAACTGCTCTATAAGGGCGTGTTGCTGGTGAGCGGCGCCCTGATCGTCTGGCGTGGCTGGCGGCGTCAGGAGTTTCCCTCGCTTCCCGCACTGCCGCGCCGCTGGACCATTCCCGCCGCCCTGCTGGCCGCCCCGTTTTGCGCGCTCTATTTCTTCCACGCGAGGGCGCCCGAGATGAGCCCGGACGGCAGCGCTTATCAGTTGGGGCTGGCCGCTAAGTACTACCGCGACCGCGGGTTTTCGGCAATCACCACGAACATGTACGCGAACCTGTCGCAGGCCGTGGATTTGCTATTCGTGTTCGCCTA
>JAEUQD010000124.1 GCA_016789925.1 Bryobacterales bacterium
CGCCCCTTCAGTGGCAGATCATGATGAAGTGCTGGAAGATGAGCATGAAGCCCGCCCTCCAAAGCTGGTGGGGACCCACCGCCTGGCGCGTCGGCGCCCTCGGCGTCTGGCTCTGGAAACTTCGCAAGATCAACGGACCCAACTTCACCTGGCCCCTCTTCCTCTTCGCCAGCGCCCTCCCCGAATGGCTCATGGCCAAGATGGGCAAGATCTACATGGGCCGCCCGATGACTGTCAAAAGCCGCAAGGAACTGCTCTCCACCATCAAGCCGCAGCACTGGAAACACCTGCGCGAAGACAACGGCGACCTCCCCGACGGCTGGCAGAAAGCTCCCCCCGAGCCCGCCACCGAACTCCGCGTCGTTTCTTAAGACCTGATCGGGTCGAGTGACGGGGATTGCGCCTCGTCACCCTCCCACACCAGAAGCCGAGCTCCACATCATTCGCGCCCGCCTGGACGGGGGCATCCGTAATAAGGCCGCTCGCGGAGAACTGCGTCGCGAATTACCCGTGGGTTTCATTGGGGGAGAACAGGATGGCGAAGTCTCAAAATCCACCACCCCATCCTTCCCTCCCTGCGCATATTGCTGCGCGGCTCGCACGGCGTCCTGTGCGCTGCGCCCCGGTCGAAATCCGTAACTGTGCTCGCTGAACATCGGATCGAAGATCGGCGTCAGCACCTGTAACATCATTTGCTGAATCAGCCTATCCTGTACCGTCCGAATCCCTAACTTCCTTGTACCCCCACTCGGCTTCGGTTTCTCTACCCGCCTCACGGGGCTTGGAATGTAAGTCCCCGCCAGCCCTTCGCTCCACCATCGTTACAATGGCTTCTTCGCTACTACGGCCTCTGATGACTTCTTCCGCGCTCTCACACGGAAGTTCTCCCCAGGTAAGGTACAGAATCTGTCCTCCTGGGCCGTCCGGCCTCACTGCCGGTTTCTGTTCGTACGGTCGGAAGTTTGCTACGCGCTTCGTTCAGCTTCACCTCGCGGCTACGCCTTGCGCTTCGTGCGGTTGCCGTCATCGGCTCCGATTGGTTCCTTTCATCCAACAAGATTCTGCCCATGCTGGGCACACTGGTACCGGCCTCCGGCCGGTCATGGACACGTCTGGAAGATTGGAACAGTATTGCCGCTAGCTGAGGAGGCTCTTCACCACGCTCCCATGAACGTCGGTCAGCCGGAACCAGCGCCCCTGGAACTTATAGGTCAGCTTCGTGTGGTCGATGCCGAGGCAATGCAGAATGGTCGCCTGCATGTCGTGGATGTGAATGGGGTCCGCCACCGTGTTATACGAGAAGTCGTCCGTCTCGCCCACCGCCAGCCCGGGCTTCATTCCGCCCCCGGCCAGCCACCAGGCGAAGTTCCGCGGATGATGGTCGCGCCCGTAGTTTGTCTCCGTCAACCGTCCCTGGCAGTACACGGTGCGCCCGAACTCCCCGCCCCACACCACCAGCGTGTCGTCCAGCAACCCGCGCTGCTTCAAGTCCGTCACCAGCGCCGCCGACGCCTGGTCCGTACCCTTACACTGCATCCGGATGTGGCTCGGCAACTCGTTATGCTGATCCCAGCCCCGGTGATAAAGCTGGATGAACCGGACATCGCGCTCGGCCAGGCGCCGCGCCAGCAGGCAATTGGCGGCGTAAGTCCCCGGCTTCCGTGCATCCTCGCCATAGAGCTTAAACGTGCTCTCCGGCTCCTTCGACAGGTCCATCAAATCCGGCACCGACGCCTGCATCCGGTACGCCATCTCGAACTGCGAGATCCGCGTCTCGATCTCCGGATCCCCATAGTCGCGGTACCGCATCCGGTTCAACTGCTCCAGCCCATCGAGCATCAGCCGCCGCGTCTGCCGGTCGATGCCTTCCGGATCTTGCAGGTACAGCACCGGGTCGGACCCTGACCGGAAGCGGATCCCCTGGTAGTTCGACGGCAGAAAGCCCGCGCCCCACAGCCGCGAGAACAGCGGCTGATCGTTGATCGGCGTGTTCGACAGCGAGATCAGCACCACAAACGCCGGCAGATTCTGGTTCTCGCTGCCCAGCCCATAGCTCACCCACGAACCTAGCGACGGCCGCCCCGGCTGCTGCGAACCCGAGTGAATAAACGTAATGGCCGGGTCGTGGTTGATGGCGTCGGTATGGAGCGACTTCACGATGCAGATGTCGTCGGCGATCTTCGAGGTGTACGGCAGCAGTTCGCTGATCCACGCCCCGCTCTTGCCGTACTGCGCGAACTGGAACAGCGACGGCGCCACCGGCAGCGACGACTGGCCCGAGGTCATGCCCGTGATGCGCTGGCCCATCCGGATGGTCGCCGGCAGTTCGGTGCCGAATAGCGTCTTCAGCTTCGGCTTGTAGTCGAACAGGTCCAGTTGCGACGGTCCCCCCGACTGGTGCAGGAAGATCACCCGCTTGGCCTTGGCCGCGAAGTGCGGCAGCGACTTCAACCCGTTGGTCTTCGCGTCCCGCTCTTCGCCCGTCTCCGCGCCTTGGAGCAACGACGACAGCGCTGCCACGCCGATCCCCGTGGCCGTCCGCCCGAAGAAGTGCCGCCGCGTGAGGCTCAATTCCAGTTCGTTTCTCAGCGACATCGCCATTACTCCTTCGTGATCGCCTCGTCCAGGTTCAGGATCATCGTGGCGATATTGGTCCACGCCGCCAGCTCCGCCGGGTTCCATTGCGGCTCCACCGGCGAATCGCCCGTCGCCAGCAGTTTCTTCGCCCCCTGCGGATTGCTCCCGTACACCGCCATCTGTTGCGCCGCCGCCCGCTTTAACACCGCCAGCTCCTGCGGCGCCGGCTTCCGCGCCAGCACACGGCGGTACGCAAAAGCGATCCGGTCTTCCGCCCGTGGACCCGCCTGCTTCAGCATCGACGTCGCCAGGTGCCGTGCCGCCTCCACATACGTCGGGTCGTTCATCAGCACCAGCGCCTGCAACGGCGTATTGGTCACCGGACGCCGCGAGGTGCACTTCTCCCTGTCCGGCGCGTCGAAGGTCGTCAGCGCCGCGGGCGGCACCGTCCGCTTCCAGAAGGTGTACATCGACCGCCGGTACAGGTCCGCTCCCTTCGACGGCGCGTAGGTCTGCGCCGAGAACACCCCGTGAAACGCCATCTCCTCCCACAGCCCCGGCGGCTGGTACGGATATACGCTGCGCCCGCCAATCTCCCGGTTCAGCAATCCGCTCACCGCCAGCGCATTGTCCCGCACGAATTCGGCCGGCAGCCGGAACCGCGACATCCGCGCCAGCAGCCGGTTCTCCGGATCCCGTTCCCGCAACTCCGGCGTCACCCGCGACGCCTGCCGGTAGGTCGCCGACGTCACAATCAGACGCTGCATCGCCTTCACATCCCAGTTGGTCCGCACAAACTCCGTCGCCAGCCAATCGAGCAACTCAGGATGGCTCGGCGCTTCCCCCTGCGACCCGAAGTCTTCGGAAGTCTTCACCAGCCCGTGACCGAAATAGTTCTGCCAGAACCGGTTCACCGTCACCCGCGCCGTCAGCGGATGCGACGGGTCCACCAGCCACTGTGCCAGACCCAGCCGGTTCGCCGGAGCATCCTTGGGCAGTGGGGGGAGCGCCGCGGGCACCGCCGCCGTCACCTTCTCGGTCCGGTTGCGATAGTCGCCGCGGCCCAGAACAAAGGTGTCGCGCGGCTTGTCCAGTTCCTGCATCACCATCGTGTTCGGAACCACCCGGTCCATCGCCTCGCGCCGCCGCTCCAGCCGCCGCACCGTCGCGTACAATTCGCGGTACTCCGCCGGCGCGGCGTGCGTCAGGAAGTAGTCCTTCAACCGGTCCTTCTCTTCCTTCGACCGTTTGGCCGCGGGCGTCTGCATCAGCGATGCGGCCGGAATATGCAGCGCCAGCAACGCCGGCTCCTGCTCGCCCAGCGCCCGCGAGTAGAAACGCAAATCGTCCAGGCCACCGCGATACCCCTTCACTTCCAGCGGAGCCTGCGCCGCAATCGAGCCCGTCAGCCCGTCGGCCACGGTCTCCAACTCCGCCGCCTTCCCATCGACGTACAGCTTCAGCCCGCGCGCCTTGCCTGACCCGTCATAGGCAAACGTGACATGGGTCCACACGCCAAACACCACCGGCTCCTTCGTCCGCACCTTGATCGCGTTATCGGGCCACTGGTGGATCAGGTGCAGATACAGCCGCGCCCCGCGCTTCAAATCCGGGATGTGATAGCTCTCCTCGGTCACCAGCTCAAATCCGCGCCGCGCCTGCTGCTCATCCACCTTGGTCAGGATCCGCACCGACTCGATCCGCTCGCCCACCGGGCGAATCCACGCCGCCATCGTGAACGGCTTGTCGCGCTCGACGCCCACCTCGCGGCCCAGCGCCACGGCATCGTCCGTAGTGAACGTCACGCCCCCGTTGACGATCGCCTTCCCGAACGACGGATCGCCCTTCACCACGCGCCCGGTCTGGTAGCGCCCAGACACATCGCTCAAGCTACCGTCGAACTCCCAATGCGCCGTAATGCCTTCCTTCACCGGACCCGGATCCGCCGGCTGCCACGCCTCGATCATCGCTTCGATCTTCTTCTCATCCAAACGGTCGCGCGTGTCGCGGATCTCGCATTCCAGATCGTCCAATTCCTTCAACTGCCCCACCGGCGCGATCGGCAGCATCGGTTCCGCGTTGCCCTTACGGCCATCCAAGCCCTTCTCCGCGACATTATTGAAGAAGGCGTAGAAGCGGTAGAAGTCTTTCTGCGAGATCGGATCGTACTTATGGTCGTGACACCGCGCGCACCCCATCGTCATGCCCATGAAGACATTCGCTGTGGCTTCCACGCGGTCGATCACATACTCCGTCTGATACTCCTCGGGAATCGCGCCGCCCTCGAAGTTGATCATGTGGTTGCGGTTGAATCCGGTCGCCAGCCGCTGCTCGACAGTCGCGTTCGGCAGCAGGTCGCCGGCCAGTTGCTCGATGGCGAACTGGTCGAAGCGCATGTTGCGGTTGAAGGCGTCGATCACCCACTTCCGCCACAGCCACATGTCGCGGTGCGAGTCGATATGAAAGCCGTGCGTATCGGCGTAGCGCGCCAGGTCGAGCCACTGCACCGCCATCCGCTCGCCGTAGTGCGGCGACTTCAACAGCCGGTCCACCACCTTTTCATACGCCTGCGCCGACTTGTCCTTCAGGAACGCATCCAACTCCTCCGGCGTCGGCGGCAACCCGGTCAAATCCAGCGTCACCCTCCGCAGCAGCGTCGCCTTATCCGCCTCGGGGGACGGCTTCAACTTCTCCTGTTCCAGCCGCGCCAGCACAAACTGGTCGATCGGATTCCGCACCCAACCCTTACTGGTCACCACCGGCGGCTCCTTGCGCTGCGGCGGCGTGTACGACCAGTGCTGCTGCCACTGCGCGCCTTCTTCCACCCACTTCCGGATCACCGCCACCTGCTTCTCCGTCAGCGCTTTGCCCGAAGCCACCGGCGGCATCCGCAGCGCCTTTTTCTCCTGCGTGATCCGCTCGACAATGGCCTTGGTCTTCGCCATCACGCCTTCACGCGTGTCCAGTCGCAAGCCCGCCATCCTCCCCTTTTCATCCGGACCGTGACAGGAAAAGCAGTTATCCGAAAGGATCGGACGCACGTCGCGGTTGAAGTCCAGGCCCTTCGTCACCGGGGCGGCGGACAGCGCGAACGCGTAGAGACCAAGTGCGGAAACGGCCAAGATGCGCATGGGAGTGCTTGATGACGATGATACCTGACTCTTACCGCCGAGAGTTTCGATAGGATAACTG
>JAEUQD010000134.1 GCA_016789925.1 Bryobacterales bacterium
TGATTTCCCGCTGGACGCTCAGGTTCCACTGTTGCACGTAGGGCGTCACGAGACCGGGATCGGGGATGCCGAAAGCCGCCAGCGCATTCAACGCCAGGTTGTCGGCGAAACTGCGCGGAACCTTGTAGACCGGGACAACCACGGAGTCTGTCGGAATGAAAATCCGCCCGAAGTCGAGGATCAGGGTAACTCGCGACGCCGAGTAATCGTCTTCACTTTCAATGCAGAAGAGGTTTCGGAGTTATGATCTGAATCAGATATACCTGTTGCCGCCATCTCTGCAGGAGTGGCTACCCGAAGGGCACTTGGCACGCTTCATCGCGGGGGTCACCGCCGAACTCGACACCTCTGCGATTGAGTCCCGCTATGAGCGCGCGGACGCTCGCGGTAAGGCCGCCTACCACCCTCTGATGCTGCTCAGGCTCTTGGTCTACGGCTACGCCACCGGCACTCGCAGTTCCCGCCAGATTGAGAAGGCCACTTATACGGATCTTGCATTTCGTTATCTCTCCGCCGATCAACATCCTGACCACGATACGATAGCCGCTTTCCGCCAGGTTCATCTGGACGAACTGTCCCGACTCTTCCTACAGACGCTCATGCTGTGTAAGAAGGCCGGCCTGGTGAAACTCGGCGAGATCGCCATCGATGGGGCGAAAATCAGCGCGAATGCCAGCAAGCAGCGGCTACGAACCTATGAGCGGTTGACCGAGAAGGAGAAGGAGTTAGCCGCCCTTGTCGAGGATCTGCTGGCCAAGGCGCAAGCCGTCGACACAGCCGAGGACAAGGAGTTCGGACAAGGCAAGCGTGGCGATGAGATGCCGCCCGACTTAGCGACTACCCAGCAGCAACTGGCGCGGGTTCGTGCCGCCAAGCAGGAATTGGAGCGGGAGGCCAAGGAGCGTGCGGAGCAGGCAGCGCGCGAGAAGGAAGCACAGAACGGGAAGTACAAGGATGAGGCGCAGAAGAAGCGGTGGCAACGGGCCAAGCCGACGCCGGACGCCGAAGCTAAGGGGAATCTGACGGATCCAGAGTCGCGGCTGATGTTAGACAACGCGACCGATGCGTTTGTACAGGCTTACAATACGCAACTGGCAGTGGACGGCCACAGTCAAGTGATCGTGGCCTGCGCAGTCACACAGCAAGTCAATGACAAGCAACAACTAACTCCGATGGTCGATGCTGTCCGGGCGAATCTCGGCGAACAGCCGGCGCGGGTGTTAGCGGACGCAGGATATTGGAACGAAGAGCGCATTGCCGAGCAGATTGACCTTGGAATCGAAGTATTGACGCCGCCGGATGCTTGTCGGCGGAAGCCAGGAGAGCCGTTACACCGGAACGCGCCGCAGGGGCCGCTGGCGATGAAGATGCGGGCGCAGTTTGAAGAAGAAGAGACGCGGAATAAGTACCGGAGACGGGCGGGCATCGTGGAGCCGGTGATCGGCTTTGTCAAGGAACATCGACGCTTCCGGCGATTTCTTCTGCGCGGTCTGCAGAAAGTTAGGGCGGAGTGGAGCTTCGCGTGTGCAACGGTCAACTTATGGAGACTGTTCCGAAACGGCTACAAGCCGCAACCGGCCTGAGGACTGATGTGTTGCTGACTATCTTTCGGATCAGTACGCGCTCCATGCGCTCCACAAAGCGGTTGGGCTCGATCACAGCGTCCCTGGGGCCTCACCGCCCAGTGCAAGCCTGATTCAATCTCATTTCTTCGGCGGAGTCGGGGCGGGCTGGCGTGCTCGACCAAATTTCATTCCGACAGACTCGCCACCCGTCACATTGGAACTTTTCTCGAAATCTGACCGGGCTGTTTGGGCTGGCGCGCCGGATTCTGGGGAGTATTTCATCAGATTCCTGAGATCGGGTTGGGTGGGGGGCAGCGAGATCGGCGGAGTCACTGAGCTTCCGGCGACATCGAGCTAAATGTGTTGCGGTTATCTGCGCTTTTGTCGCTCGCCAACGGCTTTTCGGCCAGAGTGCCATAGTGACGGTCCAGGCAGACCCGTGGACCCGACCCGTGGACCCCGGCGCGGGAGGCTGGCCCGCTCATCCCATCTGACCCAAATCGACCAAGGTGGGTATTTACTTCACTCAGGTAGCCCCTACAGGTTGTGGTCGGGATCCGTGTCGCCGGCGGCACATTTGACCATGGATTTGTACGGAACGGGATCGACTATGACAGCTTGCTGCACGAGGCGATAGAAAAGCTTGCCTCGGTTCCCGGATCGGCGTCGGTTGAAGCGGAACGTGAATTCGTCCAGGTAGTATTCTAAATGCTCATGGCTCACGGCCCCCTGGTGCGTCCCCAAGATCCAGCGCTTGACCAGCGAAGCGACTCGATGCACCCGAGGCATGAGCTGCGAAGCGGATTCCTCTTTGCCCTGCACAATGGTGACTTGGTGAAGGTAGCCCTTGCCTTCCACGGGAAGGTACCCCAGCCATCCGTCGGTGTGCACAATGCTGCCCGGCTCGATAGCCTCCTGCACAAACGGCATCAAGCTGTCGGCCGAGGCATCGGGAATCCGTTTCATCCGGATGCGACCGATGCCCGGCCCGTCTTCCTGCGCAGCAATTGCTATCAATGACTTGCGCTCAGTTTGTCGGCCCCGCACTCCTCCTTCCAAGCCTCCCAGATACGTCTCGTCCACTTCCACCCGCCCCGTCAGTCGGTCCCGCCCCGGCCGCACCATGGCTCGCCGAAACTTGTGCAGCCATGTCCAAGCCGTCTTATAACTGCCCAGCCCCAACACTCGCTGGAGGCCAAGGGCACTGGCCCCGTTCTTCTGACTCGCCAACCAGTACATGGCGCGAAACCAATCGGCCAGCGGTTTGCGAGTGTCCTGGAAAATCGTGCCCGCTGTCACCGACGTTTGGTGACCACATGCTTGGCACTGCATCAGCACAGACCGCACCGGCCAGAAATGGTGGCCTTCGCACCGCGGGCATCGAAACCCATCCGGCCAGCGCAGCCGGAACAAATACTCCCGACAGGCCTGCTCGGTATCAAACCAAGCCTCGAATTGGCTCAGACTCCGCGGATATTCCTCCATTGCCCGCCATACTACATGTTGGGGTCACCTGAGTCAAGTAAATACCCACCTCGACCAAATCCAAATCGACCAAATCGACCCGATTCGCCCCCGGTTCGCCCCAACCGGGCCAACCGGGCGTACAGTGTTCGAACTAAGGAATCGAGACGAAGTCGTTCAAACACTTGAAATCCAATAGCTGATTGTAGATAAGCTCTCCTTCGGAATACACAAGAAAGATATACTTTCCTCTTGGCACTCCTACGATCTCAAAGCGATTCTTTTCGTAAGCGGCTCGTGAACTAACCGTCTTCACACTACACCTCTTTCGATTCCAATCCAACACCTTGAGAAATTGACTGCATTCCTGCTGCTCGATCCACCAAGCGATCCCATCGGCTGCTGTGTTTCATGGGTAGGTTTCCCAGGAGCTCATAGAGGTGCCATCCGTGGTCGTTGTAGGAGTGCGCCCTAAGGAGTCCAGATTCGGCCCACCGATCCACGGTCTGTTCGTGAATGCCCAGACGATCGGCCATCTCCTTCCTGTTCAGCATTCCTCGCTGACGAAGCCGATCATAGCGCGGACGCAGGCCATAAGTGTGCATGAGATAGGCTACGAGCTTGGCCGAAAAGCGGTCAGTCGCTCGGCCTGGTCGCGCGGATGCTCCCGGGCGAAACCCTCTTTGATTGAGAATGGCGGCGATTTCGGAATAGACATGCTCGTCGAGCAGTTCATCCACCAGTTCGACGATCTCTGGCGGCGTCTTGATCTGCTGCGCAGATGACTTTGGGTTTCTCGTCGTGAGCGTCTCGCTCCTGCCACCCTTAAAGCGAACGTGGACCTTGGTAATCCCTTCGGCCGGGATCTTGACCAGAGTTGCGTCTTCGATGATGTAGGCGAGAAGACGTTTGCGTTCGCGGTTCGCCGTGGCCGGATCATCCCAGAGCCTGCGGAAATCCGTTGTTAAAGCGGCAAACCGCTGACGGATCGCATCATCGAGAACAACGTCGTTCCGTTGTCGCGCCCGTGTTCGTTCCTCGTGGGCCTCGGCCAGTGCCCGAAGTTTGTCGTTCCATTCCCGTTCCAGGGTGTCGGCAACGAGACGGTTGCCGGGATCGACCAGCTTGAATCGGCGTTGTGCGAGATCCGCTTCGATCTGGGCGCGTTCGACGGCACGGCAGCGTAGCTGATCGGCCTCTGCGTATCGAGCCTCAATCTTGCGTCTGATTTCCAGGGCCAGTTCGATGGCCGCAGGCGTCATTTCCCCGGTCACGAGTGCTCCGATAGCTTGGTCAATGGGTGCGCCCGCAATCGACTGGCAGTTCGCCTCGCCACGAGCCGTGTGCCCCCGATCGCAAACATACCAGGCTTCCTGTTTTCCGCGGCGCGCGACATAGCGAACGCGAAAGTGCCTTCCGCATCGACCGCAGACGGCGCGCCCCTGGAGCAAAGCCGCTCCTTCGCGCGGTGGCGACGCACGCGCAACATTGTAGCCATGGCCGTTTGCCTCGAGGATTCTGAGGTTCTCCTGAAATTGGTCCCAACTGATGTAGCCGGGATGAGCCCCCGGAATGCAGGCCAGCCAGTCGGCGTCCTCACGCTTTCGCTGGATCGTCTTTTTGCCGTCGCAGGCCCTCCGGTATTGACGGCGTCCATACGCGTAAGCGCCCGCATATCGGGGATTGTGCAATGTGCGCATCGCCGTGGATGCAGTCAGAGGCCGGAAGACGGTCGCCTCGCCGCGGAGGCGAGACGGAAAATCGAGCCCTTCGGTCCGAAACACCTTCACGGTCTGGCTTGCCGAACCCACGCGAGAAAAGGTCTCAAAGAAATAGGCAATCGCGTCCCGTACTTGTGCATCGGGGTCGAGCACCACGTTGCCGGCTTCGTCGTAGACCAAGCCGGTGGGCAGAGGACAACGATACTCGCCGCGTTGCGCCTTGTTGATGATCCCGCCACGCAATCTGGCCTTGAGGACGTGCAATTCGGCTTCGCTCATGGTTCCTTTCAGGCCGAGCAGAAGCCGGTCGTTGAAGCTCGCTGGATCGTAGATGCCGTCCTCGTCGAGGATCAGTGTGTCGGCGAGCGCGCAGATCTCGAGCAGACGATGCCAGTCGGCGTTGTTGCGTGCCAAGCGCGAGACCTCAAGGCCCATAACCATGCCCGCTTGTCCCATGCCGACATCGGTGACCAGGCGCTGAAAACCTTCGCGCCAGGCTGCCGATGCGCCCGACTCGCCCTGGTCGTTATCGATGACGATAATCTGATCGTCGCGCCAGCCCAATGCTGCAGCTCGATTGCGTAGCGCATATTGACGTTTCGTGCTCTCGACGTTCTCGATGACCTGCCGCATCGAGGACTGCCGGACATACAGATACGCGCTTCGCTGAAGATGGTGAGGCTGAACCTTAAGCGATTCATTCATGGCGTTGCTCCGGAAACAGCGGTTGGGATTGTCATGGCTGCAAAGAGGTGGATAACGGTTCTGTGCTCCTCTGGCGGCTTCCGGTTCGATGGTCGGAAGCCGGACGGCCGCTCGAACTTATGGATGGCGGTCACCGCCCGCGCCCAGCCCCACATGCCTGTCGAGAGAAACAGCATGAGCCCGGCGCGGGCTTCGGGCGGTAAAGCATTGCCGAGGGCGGCCGCGCGCAGAGTCTCGTACTGCGTAACAGCGATGGACGGGCCGCCTGCATTGCTCGCTGCGTTCGTCATCGCGGTGTTTTTTTTCCAGCGACCGCCCGCTCGATCGTCCTGGGGTGGATCGCCACGTCGAATTTCTGCCGAACCAGCTTTGCCAGCTCGCGTGCCCGCACAGGCTGGCCCGCAACGAGCTGCTGCTGGACAAACGCCAGCGCCTCGCCCTGGAGCTTATGGGGTCCGTGTGGACCGCGCTTTCGCGGCACCAATCCGGCGAGGCCGCTTCTGTCGAAGCCGGCCTTGGTCTGGTAGTAGGTCGGCCTCGATACCCCGTATTTTTCGGTGGCTTCGGTCACGGAGGCCTTCTCGACAGACACCAGGCGGAGCATCTCATACTTGACCTGCACGAGGTCGCGCGGGTCGAAGAATTCGTCCAGAAACTTCGGATCGCGCACCTTCTCAGGGCTTGGGTTCAACGTGCCCTCTTCGAGAAGGGCCTTAAGCTTGGCGGTTTGTGCTCTTTTCTTCGTGGTGACACCTCCTTCAGTTGCCTATTAAATAATGCCGCATCATCGATTGATAGGCAAGCTTTCTTGAACAGCTTTATATCCCATTAATACCGCATTAATACGCATATCGCCCAAACGACTAGTCGAGCTGATGCGGCGGAGTTGACATTACACATACGGCAGAGTTCACTTTACACTCGACCCGGACGACGCCTTCCGTCGGCTGAGTTGTTCCACCAGTTTTGCTAGCTCCAGTAGATCCGCAACGCGGAAGAGCCCGCGATGCCCACCGATGACAATCTCCGGATCAGGAGGAACGAGATCCGTCCACTGTGGCGGGATCGAGCGAACGGTTACATCATCGACGCGGAGCAGAAGTCGCTTTCCATAGCGGTTGTACCGCTCACCTACGCACGCGAACTGCCTACCGCTGAGCGGATGGAACGGATGCGTTACCCTCACAAGACACGCGGCTGCGACCGCATCACCTGCATTTCGAATGGAGCTACAAGCGGCTGGAGGAGGGAACTTATGCGGTTCCGTTTGGCGACGGCGGCGCGGAATGCCGGCGGGAGATCACGGCGCAGGAGTTAGGAGCGCTGCTGAGCGGCATCGATCTGGGCACTGCGAAACGGCGGAAACGGTACCGGCGCGCGGGCTGACAAAACATTGGCAGTTAGTGTTGTTTTTACTGGAAAACGGGCTGCTTTCCGGGTAAGCTAGAGACACGGTGCCGATCGATTCGAATAACTTGCCGCGGGATGCCGAGACGCTGCGGAAGATTGTGGTGGATCTGGCCGAACAACTGGACCGTTCGCTGGCCGAGCAGAACAAGTACCAGACTTTGCTGCGCGAACTGCTGGAGGCGCAGCGCAACCGCAAGAGTGAGCAGTTATCGAAGGAGCAACTGGCGTTGTTTGAAACGGCCTGGCAGGCACGGAGCGCGGAAGGCGAATCCGCTGCCGCGAGGACGACGATGACCTCGACGACGATCCGGGAGAAGGGCTGAAACCGAACGAAGCGCCAAGCCGGAAGCGCGGCGGGCGCCAACCGCTGGCGCGGCACCTGCAACGCGAGCGCATCGTTCACGACCTGGCCGAGGCGGAGAAGCACTGCGCCGGCTGCGGCCAGCGGTTGCGGCTGATTGCGGAAGAGACCAGCGAACGCTACGAATACATTCCCGCCTCGATGAAAGTGATTCAAGACGTTTGCCTGAAGTACGCCGCCAGTGCACGGTGAGGACGGCCACCAAGCCGCCGCAACCGATCGAGAAAAGCACGGCGGGAGCGAGCTTGTTGGCGCAAGTCATCGTGGCGAAGTGGGCCGATCACCAGCCGCTGCACCGGCAGGAGAAGATATTCCAGCGGCACGGCATCGAGATCTCGCGCAAGACGATGGGCGGGTGGCTGGCGCAGTGCGCGGAGTTACTCGATTCCTTATACCAGTTACTGCGGAAGGAACTGTTAAGTTCCAAGGTAATCGGCACCGACGATACGAGCGTGAAAGTGCTGGACCGCACACTTTCCTTTGCCCGGATCGGGCGGATCTGGCCGTATGTCGGGGATGTGCATCATCCGGTGATCGTCTACGACTACACGCCCACGCGATCGCGGGCCGGCCCGGCGAAGTTTCTCGAAGGGTACAAAGGGTATCTGCAGGCGGACGCTTACTCCGTCTATGATGCATTTTTCAAGTCCGAACGCGGCATGACCGAGGTCGGATGTTGGATGCACGCCCGAAGGTATTTCTTCAAGGCGTTGGAATCCGATGAGTTACACATGGGACCGGCGCTGCACCTCATCGCCCGCCTGTATGCGGTGGAGGAGCGCGCCAAGACAGTGTCGTTGCCGGCCGAGCAAAGGCTGGCCTTGCGCCAGCGGATATCGGCGCGGCTGCTCCGGCGACTTCAGCAGTATCTGCTGGAGTTACAGCCGAAGGTTCTGCCGAAGAGTCCGTCCGGGGCCGCCGTGCGCTATGCGCTGAATCAGTGGGGGGCGCTGACGCGCTTTCTCGAAGACGGCGAGTTGGAGATTGACAACGGCGCCACCGAACGGGCCAACCGCGATATCGCGCTGGGCCGCGGCAACTGGACCTTCTTCGTCAGCGACAGCGGCGGCAAGACGGCGG
The DNA here is from genome assembly GCA_016789925.1 of Bryobacterales bacterium. Taxonomy (GTDB): domain Bacteria; phylum Acidobacteriota; class Terriglobia; order Bryobacterales; family Bryobacteraceae; genus JADLDI01. The sequence continues at coordinate 8,307 of JAEUQD010000134.1, forward strand.
CCGTGTTGCGAAGCTTTATCGCTTCCTGCAAACGGTCCGGCGTCGAGCCGTTTGCCTGGTTCCAGGACGTGCTCTCGCGCATCCCCGCGCACTCCATCACCCGGCTGGGTGAATTGCTGCCGCACAACTGGAAGCCGCTCAACTCCCCCGCGGCAGTCTAAACTCCGCATAGCACGAGTTGAGGACCGGCAGGAACGCGGTTCACGAGCCGCTTACG
>JAEUQD010000692.1 GCA_016789925.1 Bryobacterales bacterium
GCCGGCGCCTTCGGCCAGCGAGAGGATCTTCGCGCGATCGCCTACGAAGATCCCCTCCGCCAAACCAAGTTCCCCGGCCTTCTTCATTGCCTCGATGACATCCGGATCGTGTGCCGCCGCGATCGCCACCCGGGCTGGACCTCTCTTGCGAGCGGCCTCAACTACTTCATCGAGACGGCGCATCATTTCACGGCTGCCTGGTCTTTGGCGAGTACCGATTCCAGGATCTGAGTGAATTCAGCATCGGTCAGCAGCGCCTTCTTTTCGATAGAGGACTGCTTCACGCGGGCAAGAATTGCGTCGGCTTCTTGCGGCGTCACCTGAATGCTGCGGCGTTCCAGGTGCTCTTCGATATTGGCGAGACCGCTGCCCTTGCCGAGCGCGATGTCCACACCCGGACGTCCCACCATGTCGGGATGGAAGGGGATGTACTCGAGCGGCTCGATGACGCGGCAGCGGCGGTGGAACATGCTCACAATGCCGGACTCGATGTAGTAGAGCCAATCGCCGACGATGGGCCGGTTGGGCGGAATGCTGAAACCGCCGAGTTCCTGAACCAGCTTGGAAAGCTCGTAGAACTTCTCGGTCTTGATCCCGGTGTCCACGCCATACATGCAGCGCAACGCCATGATCGTGTCTTCCAGGGGCACGTTGCCGGCCCGCTCACCCGTTCCGGTGATCGTCAGGTGCGCGACCGAGGCGCCGTTGGCGAGCGCGGAAATCGTGTTGGCGACACCGAGCCCGAAGTCTTCGTGACAGTGGATCTCGATCGGCTTGTTGAAGCGCTTCACAAGCTGGCGCACGACGGAGCCAACGGCTTCGGGTGTGCAACCACCAAACGAATCGGCCAGCGTGAGCGAATCCATATGGCCGTTGGTGGCCACTTCGTCAATCAGGTCCATATACCGGTTGAGGTCCGATCGGGTGCTGTCGATCGTAAAGAACGCGGTATAGAGGCCGGCCTCTTTGGCCGCCAGCGTCGTATCGATCGACGCCTTCTTCGCCCAATCCATGTCCTTGCCGTAGGCGTTCTTGATGATGTGATCGCTCGAGGGGATCTCAGTAACCACGCCGAATACGCCACAGTCCTTCGCCAGTTTCACGTCGGCGGGCATGCAGCGCGCGAAAGAGAAAATCTGGCTCGGCAAGCCGAGCGCGACAATGTCTTTGATTGCGGCTTCGTCTTCACCCGACACGGCGGGCATACCGGCTTCGATCCGGTGAACACCGGCTTCGGCCAATTTTTTCGCGATCGCGACCTTTTCCTGGCGGCGAAACACGATTCCGGTCTGTTGCTCGCCGTCGCGGAGCGTCACGTCGTGGACACGAACCTGCGCGGGGAAGTTTAATCCCGCGCGAACTTCGTCAGAATAATTCCAAGGGCTGGTGAACCAGCGGTCTGTTTTCCAGGGGGTACTCATGATGAATTCCTTACTGGTAAAAGCATACAACGCAGACCAGGAAGTGTCCACGAAGGCGAGACGGCAGTTCCTGAGGCGCGCAAACCCGGTATGATGGCCTGTCGGGAGACCCCATCTTGAATCGCATTCTTCTCTTTTCTTTCGCGGCCGCCACAGCGGTCTGCTTTGGCCAGGCCAACACGGTAATCGACAACGACCAGGTCAAAGTACTGAACGTGGTGGCGCAGCCCCATCAAAAGACGCGGACACACGACCACAAAATGAACCGCGTGATGATCTACCTCACCGAAGGTACGCAGGACATTACCTACACCGACGGCAGGAAGACAACAACCTCCTGGCGCGCCAACGAAGCCAAGTGGAGCCCGGCCTCGGGGATGCACGTCGCCGAGATCACTTCCAACAAGCCGGTGACCATTGTCGAAGTGGAGTTGAAGAAACCCGCGCCCGCCTCCGCGAAACCCACCGGTCCGATGGACCCCGTCAAACTCGACCCCAAGCACTACAAAGTCGAGTTCGAGAATCCGCAGGTTCGCGTCTTGAACGTGCTGATCGGCGGGAAAGAGCCCGTACCGATGCACGAGCACACGCGAGACCGCGTCGTCGTCTACGTCACCGACATGGACTTCCTGATCACCTCCGCGGATGGGAAAGCGACGCCGGCTACGCACAAAGCCGGAGACGTCGGTTTCTCCACCTACGCCAAGCACAAGGAAGACAACCGGAGCGACAAGGCGGCCCGCCTCCTCGTAGTCGAACTCAAGTAAGGTCTCCGCGGCATCAGGAACTTTCCGGGCGTGCTAGGCCTCCTCGATTCACTCTTCATCCTCGTCAGTCTCGTGCTCGTAATCGGCGCAGTCCTCCGCGCCATCGGGAAACGCCAAACCGACTCCGAGTACTTCCTCGCCGGCCGCGACCTCCGCTGGCCCTTCATCGGCATGTCCCTCCTGGCCTCCAACATCTCCGCCGAGCACGTGGTCGGCATGGCCGGCGACGGCTACCGCGTCGGCATGGTCACCGGCGGCTATGAGTGGATGGCCGCCTGGTGTCTCATCATCCTCGCCACCCTGTTCGCTCCCCTCTACCTCCGCAGCCGCATCTTCACCATCCCTGAGTTCCTCGAACGCCGCTTCGGCTGGGGACTCCGCGCCTTCCTCTCAGGCAACCTCCTGGTGATGAACGTCCTCACCAAGAACGCCATCGACCTCTGGGCCGGTTCCCTCCTCTTCACCCTCCTGTTCGGCTGGAACCAGTTCGCAGTGATGATCGGACTCTCCATCTTCACCGCCATCTACACCATGAAGGGCGGACTGCGCGCGGTCGTCTATGCCGACATGGTCCAGGGCACCTGGCTCATCGTCAGCAGTATCATCCTGACCATCGTCGGTCTGGTCGCCGTCGGCGGCTGGAGCGGACTCACCGCCCGCGTCGACCCCGGACTCATCCAGATGGTGAAACCCCTCGACTCCGAACTCCCCATTACCGGATTCCTCATCGGCAACCTCTTCGGCGGAATGTTCTATTGGTGCATGGACCAGACCAACGTCCAGCGCGTCCTCGGCGCGCGTTCGGTCGATCAGGGCCAGAAGGGCGCCATCTTCGCCGGCTTCCTCAAACTCCTCATTCCCTTTATCCTCGTCCTGCCCGGCGTCATTGCCCACGCCCTCTATCCCAACCTCCCCAAACCCGACATGGCGTATCCGCAACTGGTCACGGACCTGCTCCCCATCGGTCTCCGTGGACTCGTGCTGGCCGGACTCATCGCCATACTGATGTCCTCCATGAGCGCCTGCTACAACGCCAGCGCCACCCTCGTCGTCCGCGACTTCGTCATGCGCTTTCGCCCCTCCCTCTCCGACCAGGACCAGGTCCGCATCGGACGCAGAGTCACCGTCCTCATGGCCATCCTCGGCGTCCTCGCCGCACCCCTCGTCGGACTCTCCGTCACCATCTGGCACTACCTCCAGCTCATCTCCGCCTATCTGGGCGTGCCGCTCTGCGCCGTCATCTTCCTCGGCTTACTCTGGAAGCGCGGCAACACCTCCGGCGCCATCGCCGGCGGCGCGGTGGGCTTCGCATTTGGGATGTTCCTCTTCCTCGACCAGACCCTCGGCTGGGCCATCGTGTCCCACCCCTACCTCACCTCGTTCCTCCATCGTTCGATCCTGGTCTGGTTTCTCGCCGCCTTCACCATGGCCGCCGTCAGCCTTCTCACCGCGCCGCCCCCCAACTACAAGATCGAGGGCAACGTGTTCGCTTCGGCCGGGGAACAAAGTCTGGGACGAACGGACTTCCGCATCTGGGCCGCGGTGCTGTTCGTATGCACGCTGATCTTGTGGTACAAGTTTCGCTAACGCGCCAGGCCCTTCAACATCTCCAGCAGCGTATCGGTAATCTTCCGCGACCCCTGCTTCTCCACATAGTTAGTTCCGAGCCACGTCTCGTAGCCGCCTAACTCGTGCTGTTCGGGCGTCGGTAGATAGCCGTAGTGGCCGTTCGCCAGTTCCACCGTGAACGTGGTCTTGAATGGGCTCTTCGCTTTGATCTCCAAACCCGTCTCGGTAAACGTTTCGAAAGGAATCGACGCCACGCCGAGGTCTCCAATCCGGAACGCGATCAGCTTCACATCCGCCCAATCCGGACCCGCTGCCAGACGCAGACCCCGTTCGGCATAGGACTTGGGCAGAAGCTGTATCTTCGTTGGGTCCGTTTCGGCCAGCAGTTGTTTGGCCCGCTGCATCTGCTCCGGCGTCGGCTTCCGCATGCGAAGAGGCAACTCGCGCTCGGCCGCCGCCAGCGGAACCCACGACTGATACTTCGTGTCCTTATATATGGCCAGGGCATGGTCCGCCATGCTGCCCGCCACATACTTGATCTGCTCGTAGGGTGCCCGCCGTCCCCGCGGATTCTTGAAGTTGATATTGTTCACGTCGCCGCTGGTGCCGTTGGATAGGATCCCGACAAAGTCCTCCCCCGCGCCCAGTTTGGACTTCACCTGGTTGGCGAACTCCCCAAAGTAATCCGCCGACAGTTCGTTGCCCGACACGCCGCCCACGTAGTGCAGCGAATAGTTCCCGTAAAGGGCGATCGGCTTGCCGTCCAGCGTCTTCACGGCCACCACCGTGAATCCCGGGTCGATCGGACCGGCGGGCTTCACCAGGTTGGGATTTCCCGCCCCTGGATTCATCTTCACCTTATCCGTCGTTTCACCAAACGGATTGGCCGGCATCGTGCCTTCTTTCAGATACCAGCGCCGGTTGTTGAGATGCTCCGGTTCCTGGCGCACGCCCCAGCCGATCTGGGCCGGCACCCGCCGCTTGTGCGCCTCGACCACGGCCTGCACGATGCCGTCTTCGAGCAGCTTCTGATACACCAGTTCCACTTCGCTGGCGCCTTCCGGCTTCGAAGGCGGCGCCGAGTGCGAATGCGTCGCCGACATAATTAGATGCGACGGCGCGATCCCCGTCTGCTGCACAATCCGGATCCGCGCCCGGTCCCAAAGCGCCCGCGGCAGATAGCAGCTATCCACCAACACGAACCCCAGCGTGGTGGACCCGTCGTCCAGCACCAGCGCCCGCGCATGCAGCGGATCGTGCGCCGTCGTCGCCAGCGGGTGTGTGAACCCGCCGATGATCCTTACCGGCCACTGCCGCGGCGTCACGTCTGCCGCGAACGCACCTGCCTTAAACTGCCGTGTCTGCGCGCTCAGCGCCAGCGCCGCGGCCAGCAACCATACTGCTCTACCGAAATACTTCATAGAGCGCATCATACGCCATTCGCTCCCCGATCAGTCGGCCGCGCGCGCCAGGCGCGCCGGCGATTTCACGGCGTTGCGCTGCTCCCACATCACAAGCAACGCACTCGCCACAAAGATCGACGAGTACGTGCCCACCACAATCCCCACAAACAGCGCAAAGGCGATTCCGTTCAGCACTTCGCCGCCCAGGAAGTAGAGAGCCAGGCAGGCCAGCATCGTCGGTCCGGCAGTCAGCACGGTTCGGCTCAGGGTTTGATTGATCGAATGGTTGACCAACTCCAGGAACGACGACCCGCGCTTCTTCGCCCGCTGGTTCTCGCGTACACGGTCGAACACCACGATCTTGTCGTTCATCGAGTAGCCGATCAACGTCAGCAGCGCTGCGATGATGTTGAGCGTAATCTCGCGGTCGGTCAGCGAGAACAGGCCCAGCGTGATCAGCACGTCATGCGCTGTCGCGATCACAGCCGCCACGCCCGACACCCATTGGAACCGGAACGCAATGTACACCAGCATGCCGAACAGCGCGCCCAAGGTCGCATACAAGGCCTGCTTCCGCAGTTGCTCTCCCGCCCGCGGGCCCACCATTTCCGCCGACCGGAGATTGAACGTACCCAGACCACATTCCTGCTTGATCGTCTTCAGCGCCTGGGCGTCGACACCCTCGACCTTGGCCAGCTCATCCAGATTGCGGATGATGCCGCTGCGGTCCCGGTCGCGGTAGTTGAGGATACGCGTGGCGAGCGTCTTCCGCTGCTCTTCGCCAAAGCCCCCTCCCGACAGCCTCTCCTCGAGAGCCGCCTGGCTGGCGTTGTTCAAATCCAGCCGGTTGCCGACGTTCGCGTACTTCTCGCGCAGTGTCTGCTCCACCGTCTGCCGCGCGCTTTCGAGTTTGGCTTCGGCGGCCAGTTCCGTGCCGATGATGAACTCGCCGTTGCCCTGCGTTTCCTGCACCGACACTTCCCCAGGCAGTTTGGCCGAAAGGACCCGCCGGATCTCATCGATGGAAGGCTTCGGATCGAACCGGGCATAGATCAGCGTGCCGCCCCGGAAGTCGAGTCCGTATTTGGGTCCGCCCTTCATCACCAGGCTCCCGATGCTGATCAGGATAGCCAGCGCCGACAGCCCCAGCGTCAGATTGCGCCGCGACAGAAAGTCGATATTCGTCTCGCTGAAAAGTTCCTTGCCGATGCTCACCTTGTTCAGCCGCGGATTGCGCCAAACCATGACATCGAAGATCGACCGCGAGACAAACACGGCCGTAAACAGGTTGGCTACCAGGCCGATCACCAGGGTGACGGCGAAACCCCGCACCGGCCCTGTCCCGAAAACGAACAGGAACGCACTGGCCACGACGGTAGTGACGTGCGTGTCGATGATCGTGATCAGCGCCCGGTCAAACCCCGCGCTGATCGCCGCCGGCACGGCCTTGCCCGCCCGCATCTCTTCCTTGATGCGTTCGAAGATCAGCACGTTCGAGTCGACAGCCATACCAATCGACAAAACCAACCCCGCGATGCCCGGCAGCGTCCACGTGGCGTCGATGTAGCTCAGCGCCGCGATCGTCATGATGGTGTTCAGCAGCAGCGCCAGCACCGCGTTCAAACCCGCGCCCCGGTAGTAGAGAACCATCGACGCGATCACCAGTGCGAGCCCCACCAGGCCCGCGGCCAACCCGCGCCTTATCGAATCCGCGCCAAGCGATGGTCCAACGGTCCGTTCCTCGATCACCTTCACGCCGGCAGGCAGCGAGCCCGACCGCAGGTTCAGCGCCAGGTCCGCCGCTTCCTGCATGTCGCCCGCGCCGGTGATGCGCCCCTGGTCCGAAATCCGGCTCTCGATCTGCGGCGCGCTCAGCACGACGTTGTCCAACACGATGGCCAGCCGCTTGCCGATGTTCTCGCCCGTAAACCGCTCGAACCGCTGCGCCGCTTCCTGCGTCAGGACAAACGATGTCTCCCAGCGGCCCGGCATGTCGCCCTGCTGCGCCCTCGAGTCGCGCAAATCGCGCCCGGTCACCACCGGCGATCGCGCCAGCAGCCACCAGTTTTCGCCGCTCTCGGCCCGCTGCGATCCGCGCACCAGCTTCGTGTTCAGCGGCAGCACGCCACTGTTCTGGCTGAGCGCTTCCGTCGGCGACCCATAGGGCCCGCCACGCACTTCAGACAGTTCCAGCATCGCGGCCGTTTGCAGGATCGCCTTCACGCGCGCCGGATCATCCACGCCCGGCAACTGCACCAGCACATCCGCCTCGCCCTCGCTGCCGCCCCGCTGCTGCACGCTCGCCTCGGCCACGCCCAACCCGTTCACCTTCTTCTCGAGCGTGTTCATCGTCTGCGTCAGCGTGTCCTGCCGCAGCTTCAACGTCGCCTCGCGCCGCATCGTGATCCGGTAGTTCCCGGCCGCCTGCTGCGAGAAGATCCACTGCTGGCCGATCGCATCGGTGACCAACCTGCGAACGTCGCCCGCCTTTTCCACCGGCACCCCGCGCAGGTTCACCTCGATGGTGTCCGCGGCTTCGATCGACGCCGGGTCGTTCCGGTCCAGCGAACCATACGTGATGCCGCCCTTCCTCAGCAGCTCTCCCAGTTGCTCGATCACACGGTCCGCCTCGGCCTTGAAGGCATCCTGCACCTGGACCTGCATCACAATATGGCTGCCGCCCTTGAGGTCCAGCCCAAGCCGGATATTCTTGTTCCAATTGGCGATCAGCTCTTCCTTGGATTTGGGGAGTTCGATCACTCCGAACACACAACCCAATACAATCGCCACGATGACGATCCACTTCCAACGCAAATTTCTTGGCATACTCGGTGTCTCTTTCTTTCCGCTAATCTCTTAGTGCCTGGGCGCAGCATCGGCGCCGGGCCTATGGAACAACTCGGTCCGGATCCGGGCTCGTTCCTCATCCAGTTGTTCAGGGGTGGCGCCCAACTTGCCCAGCATGCTGTTGGTCATCGCCAGCGCCACCTCTCCTTCTCCCGCAAATACCTCGTCCGCGCCTGCTTTTCGCAGCGCCTCCGCTTGTCCCAGGTAGTCCACCCTCGTCACAACGTGCAGCCGCGCGTTGAGCTGCCGCGCAATTCTGATTCCCTCGCTGGCGTTATCCGATCCGGACGTTGTCCAGATCAAGCTCGCGGCCGTCGCCACGCCGGCCTGCTCCAGCACCTCCCGTTGATTGGCGTCTCCATGCACCGCCCGGTGCCCCGCGGCGCGCAGGCGCTGGTGCGTCTCGATATTCATTTCGATGATCGTTGCCTCGATGCCTCGTTCCCGCATCAGCCGTGTGACGGTTCTTCCAATCGGTCCATAACCCACCACCACCGCCCGGTGCGACGGCGTCTTCTCGGGTTCGTCGATCAACTGGGTCCGGCCGCGCGCAGCCTGCCGGTTCAATATCCTCCACAGCCACGGACGCCGTTCCAGGAACAACTCGATACGGTTCAATTGCCGGTACAACATCGGGGTGAGAAGAATCGATATGATCGCCACCGCCACCAGCGGGTTCATCGCCTCGGCCGGCAGCGCACCCACCTGGGTTCCCAGCGTCCCGACCAGGAACGAAAACTCCCCAATCTGTGCAAGAGCAATCGCGACGCCCAGCCCAATCCGCGAACTGTAGCCCAGTACCGCGACAATGGCCAAAGCGGCCAGCGGTTTGCCGATCATCACGATCGCCAGGGTCGCCACGATCAACAGGGGCGACGCGACCAGTTGCACCGGATCGAACAACATCCCCACCGACAAAAAGAACATCACCGCAAAAGCGTCACGCATCGGCAGCGCCTCCGCGCCCGCCCGCGCGCTAAACTCCGACTGGCCCACCACCATCCCCGCCAGAAACGCACCCAGTGCCATCGACACGCCAAAGATGTACGCGGAGCCAACCGCCACGCCCATCGCCACCGCCAGAACTCCCAGCGTGAATAGCTCCCGCGAGTGGGTTTCCGCCAGCTTCTGCAACACCCACGGAACCACTTTCCCCGCCGCAAACAACGTAAAGACAATAAAGGCGCCCAATTTCACCGCGGCCAGACCAAACGCGGCCGGCAGGCTCATGGCGTTCGCCGAAGAAGCCACGAAGACAACCGGCAGAAGCACCAGGACGAATACCGTGAAGATGTCTTCCACCACCAGCCACCCGATCGCGATCCTGCCGGTCGGGCTTTGCAGTTGGCCGTTGTCGGAAAGCACTCGGGTGAGCACGACGGTCGAAGCTACCGAAAGCGCCATCCCGAACACGATACCCGCTGACCATTCCCAGCCGAACAG
>JAEUQD010000180.1 GCA_016789925.1 Bryobacterales bacterium
GAGCCCGGCGCCGGTGTCGCCCCTTGCGCCAGCAGAACCAGAGGTTCGAAGTGGGGGCGGTCCACTGCACGCAGGATCGGGTACTGTACTTGCGGCTTTGGTTCGAGCTTCGGAGTGCCGTAATCCCAGTCCGCCACCGGCACGGGTGCCGTAAACACAGCGGGACGAAACGCCACCGATGACGCCGGTACGGGTTCCACTGGTGCAGAAACCGTCGGGGCAGATTCGACCCGAGACTCCGGCGCCACACGGGGTTGGGTTTCCACCGGAACGGGGCGAGGCTTGGGTCTCCGCTTACCGGCCGGCCGTCGTAGACGAGCCTTGCCGGGCCTGACCGTCTTGCCCGTGATCGCTTTCCGCGATACCGGGCGTTTGCGCTTGGCTGCCTCCAGCGCCTCGGGCGCCAGAAGCAGCAGCACCAAAAATGACGCGATCGTTCGTAGATAACGCTTGGGGGAGGTCATCACAGCCAGCCGCCCTTAATTACACAGCAAGTGAATACAAAACGCAAGCAGATTGTTTTAAACACTCTAAGCCCGATTGTTTAAAACAAGAGTTGATGAAAGCGGTCGAAACAACTTGAGGGCAATATGTTACACAGCCGCCCGCTGGGCCACTACAGGTTGAGTTCCAGTGCCACGGCCCCCGGCGTTTCGACCGTCAGATAGCTCGGAATCTCCACAAATCCCCGCCCACGATACATCTCCAGTGCCCTCCCCATGCTCCTGGGAATCGTATCGCAGACAAGACTCCGGCACCCCGCCGCCCTCACTTCTCCAATCACTTCCTCCAGCAGCGCTTTGGCGATTCCCTTCCCCCGAAACCGGTTCCGCACAAAGAGCCGCTTGAATTCGGCCCGCTGCTCGTCAAACCGGTACCAGGCGACAGTCCCGGCGGGTTCACCATGCCAGAATGCGAGCAACAGCCGGTACTTGCCTGGCAGCGATTCCACTTCCTCCTCAAACCCCTGGAAACAAGGCGTAAAACCGAACTCGGTCCAGTACTCGCGCCACAGGTTTCTGACGGCCGCCACTTCGCGAATCGCAACCGCAGGTCTGATGACGAGTCTCTCCATGCAGTTCAGGATACAAAAGATGGCGCTCTCAAACAAAAGGCGAAAATACTCTTGACACCAAAACAAAATCACCGTATTCTGTTGGCGAAGAAAGGGCGAATTGAACGCGTGACCTCTCCTACTATCCGCTGTGGCGTCGCTGGCTGGAACTTCCCCCAATGGGACCGTTTCGTCTATCCGCACCCCTCCCGGGCCGGCTTTCACCCCTTGGAGTTTCTCGCCGGACGCCTCGATACGATCGAGATCCCTAACATCAAAACCGCGATTCGCCCGGAACTCAGCCGGTTGTGGGCTACCAAAGTGGCCCACAACGGCCGCTTCCAGTTTACGGCCCGCGTGCCCATGGAGTTCACTGCCGGCCGGGACCTCGATTCCGCAAAGGTCAAAGCTTGGGTGGACGGAGTCAAGCCCCTTCTCGAAGCCGGCCGCCTCGGTTGTGCCGTACTCGAGTTTCCGGAGGCTTTCCGTTTCACGCGCGAAAACCGCGAACATCTCATTCGCGTCAGGCGGGCGCTGCATCCATTGCCGCTCGTCGCCGAACTCCATCACGAAAGTTGGACATCGTGTGAAGGGCGCGGCACCCTCATCGACTACCACCTCGGCTTCTGCAATCTCGACCAGCCGGAATCAGTGGTGGCCACCCCGCCAACCGCCTTCCTGACGTGGAAGGTCGGGTATGTGAAACTCTACGGGAAAACCGGCGACACACACCTCTATGCGCCCGGAGAATTGGCCGCCTGGAAACAGCGCATCGCGCGGTTCAGCGGGTTTTCCGAATCCACGTTCGTGGTTTTCGGCAATTCCCACCGCGGCAAGAGCGTCGTGAACGCCCTGCAAATGCAGTCCCTCCTGATCGGCCTCGAGCAACAGGCCCCGGTCGTGTTGCGTCCCCCGACGCAGCCTTCCCACGGTCACGGTTCGCGGCGCGCCGCTTAGCCTCTCTATCATAGTCAGGTGGAAATCGTTCTGGGATCGGCCTCTCCGCGGCGGGCCGAAATCTTGCGCGCAGCCGGGATCGCCTTCACCGTTCAATCCGCCGATGTCGATGAGCGGCGCCTGGAGGGCGAGGATGCTGTATCCTATGTCCGGCGCTTAGCCCGTCTGAAAGCGGAAGCCATCCAATCCCCGGGTCTGATCCTCACAGCCGACACCACCGTTCGCGTGGACGACCACATCCTGGAAAAACCCACCGGCAGCGAAGACGCCACCCGCATGCTCCGTCTGCTCTCCGGACGCCCCCACGAAGTGCTCACCGGGGTTTGCCTGCGCCTCGGCAACCACATCGTTGTCCAGCACGAATCCACCCACGTCTACTTTCAGACGCTCTCCGAACAGGACATCAG
>JAEUQD010000199.1 GCA_016789925.1 Bryobacterales bacterium
GAAGAAGTCGCCGACCTTGAGAGCACCATTGCGCACCAGCACCGTCGCCACCGGACCACGGCCGCGGTCCAACTTGGCTTCCAGTACCGTACAAATGGCCGGCCGTGTCGGATTCGCCTTCAGGTTCTGCATGTCGGCCACCAGCAGTATCATTTCCAACAGCAAATCCAGGTTCTGTTTGGTTTTCGCCGACACAGGGACCATCACGGTATCCCCGCCCCAGTCTTCGGCGAGCAATCCGCGGTCTGATAACTGCTGTTTGATTCGGTCCGGCTGCGCGTCCGGCTTGTCGATCTTGTTAATCGCTACGATGATCGGCACCTTGGCCGCCCGCGCGTGATCGATCGCTTCCAGCGTCTGGGGCATCACCCCGTCGTCGGCGGCCACCACCAGCACGACAATATCGGTGACTTTGGCGCCGCGGGACCGCATGCGCGTGAACGCTTCGTGACCCGGAGTATCGATAAAGACAATCTTGTTGTCTTTATGCGTAATCTGATAGGCGCCAATGTGTTGGGTAATCCCACCCGCTTCGTGCGCAGCCACATCGGCCAACCGGATCGAGTCGAGCAGCGAAGTCTTGCCATGGTCGACGTGTCCCATGACCGTCACCACCGGCGCGCGAGGATGTACGTCGGCGGACTCCTCCGCCATTTCCACTTCCCAGCTCGATTCTTCTTCGAAGGTCATCTGGCTCGATGCCGCGCCAAAAGCCTTCGCCAACTCCTCGGCGAGCTTCAGATCGAGAGTCTGGTTAATCGTGGCGAAAATCTTGCGGTCGACCAGTTTCTTGATCACCAGCGAAGACTTCAGGCCGAGCTTCTCGGCCAGTTCCTTCACCGTAATTCCTTCACCGATCGTGATCTCGCGGTTGACGGCGACAACCTGCTCTTCGCGCTGCCGCCCTAACTGGTTGAGCTTACCCTCTTCATGCTCGCGGTCGCGCGCGCCCGGCCTCGTCGACTTGGTCGGATGCCGCCGCGTATCGGTCGGCGCCGGTGTCGGCTCGGGTGGCAGGGGCGTCGTGGGGTGCATCCCACGGCCACGCTGCATCATCCTTCCGCCGGGTCCCGAAGGAGCGGGCGCTCCGGGCATGCCCGGTCCTCGAACGATCGGCTGGCCTGGACGAATCGGCCCGCGATAAATCGGTTGGCCCGGTACTGGCGACGGCCGGGCCTGCGGAGCACCCGGGCGCGGCGGCGCGGGCTGTCCTGGCACCGCGGCGCGCTGTGTCTGTTGCTGTAACCGCGCGACCATTTCCGGCCGCGGCGGCACGATCGGACGCGGTGGCGGTTGCCCAACCACGGGGCGCGACGGCTGCTGCGGTCCACCGGGCGCCACAATCATCGTCGGAGGAGCTTTCGGCGCCTGCGGACGCGGCGGCGGTGGGGGCATGCCCGGAGCCGGAGGACGAGCCTCGGCGGGTGGTGCGCCACCCGGTAATGGTTGCCTCGGCCCGGAAAGAATTTGGCCAGGACGAGTAGTCACCGCAGGCCGCGGTGGTGGCGGAGCGGGCGCGCCCGGAGTGGCTGCCGGCGGCGGCGGTGGTGGCGGGGGGGTCGGGCGTGGCAGTGGTAGGCGCGGCCCCGGAGCCTGCACGGCCGCGGGCGGCGCCGCGGGGCCAGGCATCGACGGACCAGCCGGCCGCCGCGGCGGTGGTGCCGCCATCCCCGGTGCCGGCCGGGTCGCCAAAGGAGGACGAAGCGGGGCGACTTTCTGTTTTTCTTCCGCCGGCACTCCGGGCATGGCCTGAGTCGGCTGGGAAGGCGCAGTCACCGCCACCGGCGGCGTCACGGGAGCGGCAGGTACAACCGCGGGAGGCGGTGGAGCGGCGGCTTCAGCCACTGGGACTGGAGCAGGCGCCGGCGGTGCCGCGATCGGTTCGGCGGCCTTGACCTCTGGCTCAACCGGCGCCACGGTCTCCGGCACAACTGCCTTTTCCGGTTCGGTCCGGGCAAGCGGAGGCATCAAAGGCCGGTGGCCCGCCAGCGGGGGCATGATCGGACGTGGCCGTTCAGTCACGCCGCCCTCGCCCGCGGCCGAGGCGCCGCCCGTCGACTCCGGCTTTTCTTCCGCCGCGTGAAGAGACGAGAAAGCGTCATGCACGGGCGTCACTGGCTCGAACCCGAAGTACTTCCGGATCAGGTTTGCCAGGTCGTCGTCCAACGAGCTGGAGTGTGTTTTTTTGTCCGAGACTCCCAACTCCGGCAACGCGTCGATGATCCTTCCCGGCTTCACCTCGAGTTCCCGAGCCAGCTCGTTGATTCGAATCTTACTCATAAACAGGACTTCTTGCTCTTTGGGCAGCTTAGTTGCCTTCCGCTCCCTCCACCGGAGTATCTATCCTAGCAGATTCGTCCTCCGGGGATTTTCCTTCATCTTCAGCCGGTTCGACGGCTGCCTGCTGTTCCACGGCAGGCTCTTCAGCCGCCGCACTCTGTTCCGTTGTTTCTTCGCTCGCCTCGGCGACGGGTTCGCCCGCGACAGGCTCCGCGTGCGCTTCTTCAAACTGCGAATAGTAGGCGACAACGGCGGCTTGGACGACTTCGATCACCTCCGGACCAACGCCCGGCAGCGCCTCCACCTCTTCCGGCGTCATGGAACCCAGTTGTTCCACCGTCGTCACCCCGGCCTGAAACAGCGTGTCAAGCAGTGTCTCATCCAGGCCATAATCGCTCAGCACGGAAACCGGAGCGCCTGGAACCACCAGCGCCGCCATCGCCGTTTCCACTTCCTGCCGCTTCTCTTCCTCGCTCTTGATGTCGATCCGCCAGCCGAGCAGCTTCGCAGCAAGCCGGACGTTCTGTCCCTTCTTCCCGATAGCCAGAGAAAGCTGGGAATCGTCGACGATCACTTCCATGTGGCGGTCCAGCGGGCTCACAATGGCCACCCGGGAAATCTTGGCGGGGCTGAGAGCATGCGTCGCGAAGGCGACCGCATCCTCGGAATACTCGATAATGTCGATCTTCTCGCCGCGCAGTTCGCGAATGATCGACTGCACCCGCATCCCCTTCATCCCCACGCAGGCGCCCACGCTGTCGACGTCCCGGTCGCGGCTCCACACCGCAATCTTCGTCCGTTCGCCGGCTTCCCGCGCGCAACCCTTGATCACGACGGTATTGTCG
>JAEUQD010000223.1 GCA_016789925.1 Bryobacterales bacterium
GGCTTCTTGAGCGCCGTCGAAGGGCACAGCAAACCGGCCAGGCTCGAACTTGATCGCTATAAGATGTTTCCGACCCGCGGCCGCCGCATGACCCTGGCCAAGTGGATTGCCAGCGGCGACAACCCGCTTACTGCGCGCGTCATGGTGAACCGCATTTGGCACTATCACTTCGGTCGAGGTATCGTCGAGTCCACCAGCGACTTCGGTAAAGCCGGCTCTCCGCCGTCTCATCCCGAACTGCTCGACTGGCTCGCGCTCCGCTTCGTCAAGGATAAGTGGAGCGTCAAGGCGCTGCACCGCCTCATCCTCCAATCAGCCGCTTACAGGCAGTCAGCTCGGCCCGCCAATCCCAAATCTCTCGAAGCCGATCGCGACGCCGCCCTGCTTTCCCGCTTCCCCCGCAAGCGTCTCGAAGGCGAGGCTATCCGCGACACGGTGCTCGCCGTCAGCGGACGCCTGAACAGCGACATGCACGACACCCCTGTCTTTCCGCCTCTCCCCGGTGACCTCGCCGAAGCCCAGAAAGTCCAGGGCTTCAACACCTGGGAAACCTCGACCGGACCTGAGGCCAACGCCCGCAGCATTTATGTCTTCCAGCGCCGCTCGCTCAACTTCCCGATGCTCGAAGTTTTCGACGCCGGAGTGCCCAACAGTTCCTGTGCCCGCCGCGTCAACAGCGTCACTGCGCTGCAATCGCTCACGATGTACAACGGCGAATTCGTCAACGAGCAGGCAAAGCACTTCGCCGATCGCGTTAAGGAGCTGGCCGGCGCTGATCGCAGCCGCCAGGTCTCGATGGCCTTCCAACTTGCACTCAACCGCGCACCTCACGAAACTGAAACCAGGAAATCGCTCGAATTCCTGAATTCCGACGCTGAGGGCGGTCTGTTAGGATTGTGTCGCGTCCTCTTTAACACCACTGAGTTCCTTTACGTCGACTAACTTCCGGAGGTGCCCATGTTTTCCCGCCGAGAGATGCTTTCAAAAGCCTGGAACGGTATCGGTGCGCTTGCCCTTGCTGACCTGATGGCAGGTGAGTCGCTCGCTGCGGCCGCTGGAGGTCCGATGCTGGTCCGGCCCCAGCACTTCCCTCGCAAAGCCAAGAGTTGCATCTTTCTCTTTATGGCGGGCGGCGTCAGCCAGATGGACACCTTCGACTATAAACCCGCCCTCAAGAAATTCGCGAAGGGCCGCCTGCCCAAGCGCCCCGGCCTGTCTGGCGAAATCGAAGGCTTCCTCGATGCCCCGCACGAGACCATCCCCAGCCCGTTCGATTTCAAGCAGTACGGGCAAAGCGGCCGCTACATCTCGACGCTCTTCCCGGAAATCGGGTCCGTCGTCGACGACCTTGCCTTCATTTACGGAATCGAGGTCGACAACAACAACCACGGCCCCGCCACCATGCACGCCACCACGGGACACCAGTTGCAGGGCAGCGCGTCTATCGGATCGTGGGTCACTTATGGCTTAGGCAGCGAGAATCAGAACCTGCCGGGTTACGTCGTCATTCAAGACCCGCGCGGTGCGCCCGTCAACGGAGCGGCCACCTGGGGTAACGGCTATCTGCCCACCTCCTATCAAGGCACCGTCTTTCGCTCCGAAGGCACGCCTGTTCTCCACCTGGATCCTCCGCAGGGCCTCAGCCGCGAACGCCAGCGCAAGGAATTCGATCTACTCAAGTTCTTCAACGAACGCCATATCGCCGAACGGCCCGGCGCGCAGGAACTCGAAGCGCGCATCCATGCTTACGAACTCGCTTTCCGCATGCAGATGGACGCCGCGCAGGTGGTCGACCTCAATCGCGAACCCCAGTCCATCCGCAGCATGTACGGCCTCGACGACCCCATCACGGGACCGTTCGGCCGCCAGTGCCTCATGGCCCGCCGTCTGGTCGAATCCGGTGTTCGCCACGTCATGGCGATTCACGGCGTCGAGATCAGCAAATACAGTTGGGACGACCATGGCAACATCGGCGAGCGCATGCCCGGGCACGCCGCCGAAGTCGACAAACCCGTTGGCGCTCTCATTCGCGACCTCAAACAGCGCGGTCTGCTCGACTCCACACTCGTCGTCTGGGCCTCGGAAATGGGCCGCACCCCGATGATCAACGCCTTGAAGCAGGAAAAGCCCGGTCGCGACCACAACCAATATGGTCTGGCCATGTGGATGGCTGGCGGCGACGTCAAGGGCGGAGCTACCGTCGGCCAAACCGATGATTTTGGCCTCGCAGCGGCCGAACACCCCATTCCCCTTCGTGATGTCCACGCCACGCTACTCGACCTCATGGGTCTTGATGACGCGCGCCTCACGTACCTGCACGCCGGCCGCTATCGCCGCCTCACCGACATCGGTGGCGCCGTACTGAAGCCACTGATTGCGTAACATTCCATGCGCGCCGTGCTCCTCGTTTTTCTCGCGGCGGCGCTCCCCGCAGCCGCCGATCGCTGTGCGTCACCTGAATCCGTGTGGGACTTCCGTGACCTCTCTGACCCTCAGATTCATCCTTCGGGCCAGTCCGTCGCGTTCGTCCTGAGTTGGAACGATCCGCTCACCGACACTGCTTACACGAACATCTGGCTCGCGTCGCTCCAGGGCCGCTCCACTCCTCATCCACTCACGACCGGCAAAGTCCGGCACTCCTCGCCGCGCTGGTCCCCCGATGGAAAGTCGCTCGCTTATCTCGCCGGCGGCGCTCTGAAGATCCGTAACATGGCCACTGGCGTCGAGCGCACCCTCGCCGAAGGCGCTTCCACACCTGTCTGGTCTCCCGATGGCAACTGGCTCGCTTTCTTTCGATTCGTCCCTGCGCAACCGAAGTGGGATCCGCCAATGTCCGCCAAACCCGCTGGCGCTCGCTGGGCCTCCCCCGCGCGCGTCGTCACCGAACTACGCTGGACCTTCGACGGTCAGGGCATAGCCGCTCCGGGTGAGACACGACTCTTCGTCGTTCCCGCAGCGGGCGGCGCACCGCACCAGATCACCAGCGGCGACTACCACCACTCCTCTTATTTACATGAGCCCCAAGTCGCCTGGACCGCATCGAGCGACGCGCTTCTCACCCCGGTGGTTAGCGCTCCAGACGGTTGGGCCAACTATTGGGGTGGCGACATCTACTCTTTTCCGCGTGCCGGCGGAGAGCCTCGCCGCCTCACCAACGTCATGGGCACCGAAGCCAGCCTCGCTGTAGCCGCGAATGGAACCAGTGCCGCCTATTCAGGATTCGTCTTTCGCAAGCAGGGTTACCACGTATCCTCGCTCTATCACCTGAACGTCGCCACCGGAGAATCCCGCCACCTAACCCCTTCGCATGACCGCGATGTGCTCAATCCCTTCTGGTCCTCCGACGCAGCCTCCCTCTATTTCCTCAGTGAAGACCGAGGCGACACCCATCTCTTCCGCTCCGATCTCCAAGGCAAAACCGAGCAGATCACCACCGGCGCGATGCGTCTCTCCTCCGTCTCCGCCAACCGTGGACACGCCGTTGCCATTCGCTCCACCGCCACCCAGCCGCCTCATCTGGTCCGCTTCAGTCTCGATGCACCTGGACAGTTGAGCACCGTCTTCGACCCCAACACCGCCTTGCTTCGCCAGTGCCGGTTTTCTGACATCGAGGAACTCTCCTATCAATCCTTTGATGGGGCGAAGATCCAAGGCTGGCTCCTGAAGCCTCCTGATTTCGACCCTGCCCGCAAGTACCCCCTGCTCGTTTCCATCCACGGAGGACCCCACTCCATGTACGGTGTGAATTTCCAGCACGAAATGCGCGTCCAGGCGGGTGCGGGCTACGTCATTCTCTACACCAATCCCCGCGGTTCCACCGGCTACGGTGAAAAGTTCGCGAATATCATTCAGTACAAGTGGCCCGGCGACGACATCCGCGACATCCTCGCCGGTGTCGACGAGGCGGCTAGGCGTCCCTATATCGACGGTGGCCGCGCTGTTGTTTTCGGCGGAAGCGGAGGCGGCTTGATGACCACCTGGATGGTTACCCAGACCAATCGTTTCAAGGCCGCCGTCGCCCTCTACCCGGTCACCAATTGGTTCTCGCACATCGGTTCTGACGACAACGGAATGTTCGTCGGCTCACTCTATCGCCGGGGCTGGCAGTGGGAAAAGCCTGACGACTACATCGAGCGCTCGCCCATCTTCCATGTCCAGAAGGTTAGTACTCCGACCATGATCATCACCGGCGAAGAGGACTGGCGCACCCCCATCGCACAGAGCGAGGAATTCTATCGCGCCCTCAAGATCCGCGGCGTCGACACCGTTTTCGTTCGTGTGCCCGGCGAACCCCACGGCATCCGCAAACATCCCAGCCACCGCATCGCCGTCCTGGTCCATACATTAGCCTGGATGCAAAAGTACGCTCCCTCGAAATGACAGCTTGTTGAAAGTTCAATTAGCTGATAATATCTATTCCTGATTATCACCAGGGAGGTACAGTTTCCCATGTTCAGGCCTGTTTCCGCCTCGCTCCTGATCGCTCTATTGATGGCCGTCGACCTGCCGGGCCAAACCACCTACGCCAGCCTTCGCGGCACCATTAACGACCCCAGCGGTGCGACTATCTCCTCCGCGTCAGTCACGGTTAAGAACAACGCGACTGGCGAAGCGCGACAGATGCTTGCCGATTCGGCAGGCAACTTCCTCTTCCCCCAACTCCCTGTCGGGCGTTACGAACTCGTCGTCGAGGCTACGGGATTCCAGCGTCATACCGTCCGCGACATCATCTTGCAAGTCGACGCCCGCCGTCAGGAAGATGTCGTGCTCAAAGTGGGCGACGTGAATCAGCAGGTCACCGTCGAGGCCTTGGCCGCCACCGTCAACACCACCAACGCCACTATCGGCGAGGTGATTGACCGCCGCCCCATCGTCGAACTCCCGCTCAACGGCCGCAACTTCCTGCAACTTGCACAACTCACTCCCGGCACCGTTCCGCCCGTTCTCCAGAATGGCGAAGACACCACCAGTTCATTCAACGGACGCCGCACCAACCTCACTGTCGCCGTCTCCGGTACGCGTCACGTCTCCGCGGCCTACCTTTTCGACGGTGTCCTCGGCCGCGAAGAGTTTTATGGCGCTGTCTCCGTCCAGCCGACCTTGGAAGGGATCGCCGAGTTCAAGATCATGCGCGGTTACTTTTCGCCTGAGTACCAGGCGCCCGCCGTTGTCAGCGTGGTCAGCCGGTCCGGGGCCAACGAATTCAACGGCGCGGTTTGGGAATTCGTCCGCAACAACACCTTTGATGCTCGCAACACCTTCGATCTGACCGGTAAGATACCGCCCTTCCGCCAAAACCAGTTCGGCGGTTCCTTTGGAGGCCGCATCATCCGCAACAAGCTCTTCTTCATTGCCAACGCTGAAGCCCTGCGCACCCGCCAGAGTTTCTCGCAGAACCTGCTCCTCCCCACAGCGGATATGCTGGGCGGCAACCTTTCCGGGTTCAATCCTATCTACGACCCCGCCACCGCCAACGCCCAAAACGTCAAGACCCTCTTCCCCAACAACACCGTGCCCGCGAATCGCATCTCCGCCTTTAGTCGGAAGTACAACGATTTTCTCCTCACTTCCGCCACCTCGCCACTGTCCCCCGCCGCCCGCGCCGCCGGCTCGAACTTCATCGGCCTCCAGAAGGTCGTTGTCGACGGCTTCAAATATGACACGCGCTGGGATTGGGTGATCTCTTCCTCAGACCGCATCTTCGGCCGCGTCAACCGCGACATCACCGACCAAACGGACCAGGAGCCCAAGCGTGGCGGTTCCCGCGTGTATCCGCTCCATTCCGCCAACGCGGTCATTTCCTGGTCCAAAGTTGTTTCGCCCAACGTCATCAACGACGCCCGCATCGGCTTCTCCCGCGCCTTCCTCCACGCCGGCGGACCCGTCCAGGGCGAAAACTCCAACTGGCCGGGATTCTTTGGTCTGCAAAACATCAGTCTCACTGACCGTTGCTCCGGCGTACCGATCGTCGCGCTCCTCGAATATGGCAGTTGGGGTTTTCCGAGCGGCAGTTGTATTCACACCACCAATCAAAGCTTCACGTTCTTTGACAACGCCTCTATCGTTCGCGGCAAGCACACCATATCCTTTGGCGGCCAACTCGAACGTGTCAACCTCCGCCACGAAGTCGCCTTCACTCCGCAGGGCAGCTTCACCTTCACCGGCCAATTCAGCGAAGGTTTCGACGGAGCCGCCCGCATCCCCAATACCGGCAACGTAGTAGCGGACTATCTGCTCGGCTTCCCGGTCTCCGCCACGGCTCAGGCCCGCGTATCGCCCACTTACCGCCGCGGCTGGTGGTGGGGCGTCTACCTTAACGACGATATCCGCGTGTCCCAGAACCTCACTCTCAACCTCGGGCTACGTTACCAGATCCAGCAGCCCTTGACTGAGAAGTTCGATAACATCGCCGATTTCGATTTTGTCACGGGAACCCAGCGCTTTGCCGGCAAGAACGGAGCGCCCCGCGGTCTCTACCCCACGGACCGTAACGACTTCGCGCCTCGCCTTGGTATCGCCTGGCGTCCCGGCGGCAAAGACGACTTGGCCGTGCGTGCCAGCTACGGCATTTTCTACGACCGCCTGCCCGGCAACGACCAGGCGTGGCAAGCGATCATCCCGCCGTTCAATGTCGGCCAGAACTTCGTGACCCCCAACCAGGTCGTTCCATCCATCAACATCGGCAGTCTCTTCCCACAACCGAACCTCCAGGGGGGGCTTCCGAATGGCGCGTTTCTGTTCAACCTCCAAGGTCGCCGTACGACTTATCTCCAACAATGGACTCTCAGCGTCCAGAAGAACCTCCCCTTCAATCTCTTCTGGGAAGTCGCCTACGTCGGCTCCAAAGGCGCGAAGCTCTCCAAACGCTACGATCGCAACGTGGGTACCATTCCGGTTGCGGGCGACACCCGGCCCGTCTCGGCTCGCCGGCCCTATCCTAATCTGGGCTTCATTCTCAGCGACGAAGGCGCCGGCATCTCCAAGTACCACGCTGTTCAAAGCTCCCTTCGCAAGACTTACTCCAACGGGTTGACCTTCATGTTCAACTACCTCTTTGGCCGGTCAATGGACACTGACTCCTACGACGGCAAGGCGACCCGCTTCTATCGTCCCGGAGACAACGACTACGGCCGCAGTATCTTCGATATCCGCCAGCGCGCCGTCCTGAGCTTCAATTGGGAACTCCCTTTCTTCAGGGGCACAAAGGGGGTAGCCAAGTACATTCTCGACGGCTGGTCGATGAATTCCATTACCTCCTTCCAGACGGGCCTTCCGTTTCACGTCGCCGCCAATGACCGTTCCGGCGCCGGCGTCAACTTCGGCGGCCGTCCCAACCGCATCTGTAACGGCAATCTGCCCCCTGGCGAGCGCACCCGCTTCCGCTGGTTTGACACCTCATGCTTCGTTGATCCCGCTCTCAACACTTTCGGCAACGCGGGAGTTCACTACCTCGACACCGACGGCCTCAAGGGTCAGGACTTCGGTCTGTTCAAGAACTTCAACTTCACAGAGCGCCATCGTCTTCAGTTCCGCTGGGAGGCCTTCAACGCCTTCAACTACACGAACCTCAATCGTCCCGGCAACAGCGTCAGCGCGCCGGCCACCTTCGCCCGTGTGCTGGCCGCTCAGCCGGCGCGCACCATGCAGATCGGGGCCAAGCTCTACTTCTGACAATGACCACCGTCACCCCTATCGAGTCGTTTCTCGAGAAAGCCGCCGGTCTCATCCCCGGCGGCGTCAATACTTCGCAGCGCCGCGTCGATCCCGCTCTTGTCCCGGTGACCGCGGCCGGCGCATACTTTGAAGACGCCTCCGGCCAGCGATACCTGGATTTCCACTGCGCCTTCGGACCGATCGTGCTGGGCCACTGTTACCCAACGGTTAACCGCCGCGTCAAGGAAGCCATCGACTCTATCGACCTGTTGGGCGCCGGCATCACTCCCCTGGAAATCCAACTCGCTGAGAAGATCGCGCAGCACGTCCCTTGCGCGGAGCGGGTGCTGCTGTGCAACTCCGGCACCGAAGCCACCTACCACGCTATTCGCCTCTCCCGCGCCGTCACCGGACGCCGCAAGCTCGTCAAGTTCCAGGGCTGCTACCATGGCGCGCACGACGCGGTTCTGATGAACATCATCACTCCTCTCGAAAAGCTCGGCCAGAAGGACGTCGCCACCGCCGGCGCTACCGCCCAACTCATTGACGACACGCTGATCTGCGACTTCAACAGTCTGGACAGCGTCGAGGCTGCCATCAAAGCGCACCCCGGCGATGTCGCCGCCATCATTCTCGAACCCATACCCCACAACGTCGGCTGCCTGATGCCGCAGCCCGGCTTCCTCCAGGGCCTGCGTGAAATTGCCGACGCCAATGGCATCGTTCTGATCTTCGACGAAGTGATCACCGGCTTTCGCCACTCCCTCGGTGGCTATCAGAAGATCGCCGGTGTCACTCCTGACCTCACCACCATGGCCAAGGCGATGGCCAACGGTTTTCCCATCGCTGCTGTCGCGGGACGCAGCCATCTGATGGACCAATTCAACACACATCCGGCCGGTAAGGTCTTTTTTTCCGGCACCTACAATGCCCATGCCGTCGGCGTTTCAGCCGCGCTTGCCACCATCGACGCACTGGAGTCACCCCAGGCCCACGCCCATCTTTTTTCGTTGGGCGACCGCGTTCGGAAAGGCCTCAACGAGATCACTGCACGCCTCGGAATCCCGGCCATCACCACCGGCTTTGGATCCGTCTTCGTCACTTATTTCCGTGAGACGGAACCAACCACCTACGTTGAGCTCATGCGCCAGGATCACGACAAGTTTGTTGCTTTTCGACAAGGCATGATTCGGCGCGGCTTCTACCAATTGCCCGTCAGTGTGAAACGAAATCACCTCACGCTCAGCCACACCGTCAGCGATGTCGACCGCACCTTGGAAGCTTCGGAAGACGTGCTCCGGCGTATGATGGCTTGAGTATGCTCCCATTCGCGGCCAAAGCGGTACTGCTCGGGCTCGTCGCCGTCCAGACCCTCAGTGCCGTCGACTTGCAGAAGGTTCAATCAATCCTCGCCCGCTGCACCGGTTGCCATGGCGCGTCGCAGCAGATGCGCGGTCTCCGCCTCGACCAGAAGACGTC
>JAEUQD010000225.1 GCA_016789925.1 Bryobacterales bacterium
ATCTCTTCGCGATCCGGATCGTAACGCAGCCGCCGTTTCTGCAAGTAGGCAATGTTGCCCAAGTGCGAAGCGGCGGCTGATCTGTGTCCGATGTACACATCGCCGTTCGGCAGCTTCCGGCTCTTCACGCAATCCAGGAAGTTTTCCACGTGCTCGATGGTCTGTTCCTTCGGTGACTTCACGATCACAGGCGGCGCGCCTCGCTCCTTCGAGTAATACTGGAACTCGCCGCGCGTGATGAACAGGCGGCCTTCCGTTCCCACCATCTCCACCGCTGCCCCTGTGAGTCCCGGCGCAAGCGTCGCCTCGAAAGTCGCCGTCCACCCGGTCGGATATTCCAGCAGCACGTTGATCGTATCCGGCGCAGTGCGTCCATCCCGGTACTGATAGATTCCGCCTGCCGCCACCGCCGACACCGGATTGTCCTGGTCCATGAACATGTGCACCACGTCGATCCAGTGCGTGAACAGATCCGTCACCTGTCCGCCGCCAAAATCCAGGTACGCCCGGAAATTCCAAAACTGCTGCGGATCCCAATCCCGCCACTTCACCGGACCCAGAAAGCGTGCCCAGTCCAGGTTCGAAGGTTTCTGCGCCAGCGAAGCCGGCGCCTTCTGCAAATGCGCCCCGTTGCCATGCCACCACGTCCGTGCGAGAGTAATCTTGCCCAGTTTCCCGGACTTGATGTACTCTTCCTTCGCCTGCAAATAATGCGAACCCGACCGCTGCTGCATGCCCACCTGGCAGATGCGGTTATTCACCCGCGCTGCCTTCACAATCCGCGGACCTTCTTCGATGGTCAACGTCAGCGGCTTCTCAACGTACACATCCTTGCCCGAGTTCAACGCGTCGATCGCCGTACCCGCATGCCAGTGGTCCGGTGTGGCGATCAGCACGGCGTCCACATCCTTCGACTCCAGCAACTTCCGGTGGTCGCCGTAGCCCTTTGCGCCCGTCGCCCGCTGCATTGCCCGGTCGATCCGCTCCGCATAGACATCGCAGACCGCCGTGACGTTGACTCGTTCTGTTTTCTGGAACGTGCCCATCACGCCCGTACCACGGCCTCCACAACCAATCAACCCGAGATTGACCCGTTCATTGGCGCCCCACACCCGGGTATAGGAAGCGGCGGTCATGGCGGCAAGGAAGTTTCGTCTACGCATCGTGCCAATTATATATACTCGTAGTTTCGGACCTTACCATGCCGCTCGACGTCACTCGCCAACTCGTCACCCGCTGGACCAACCCCGATCCCGCGCACATCCCTGTCTTGAAGAAAGCCGGTATCGAGGGCGTTATCCTCGAAAAGCCCGACACAGCCTTCCAGGAGGCGGCGCGGCTGGCCGGCATCGACACCGGCACCGCCGAAGTGCTCAAGGACGCCAACTCAACTGGACTGTGGCCGGGCGTCCGGACGCCCAACAGACCCAAGAACTGGGTCGAGGAGACTGCGTCCGCCTCGAACGAACCTTGGCTTGACGCCAACGGCTGGCTCGTTGCGTGGGAACGCGCCAACCACCCGGGCCGCGTTCCCGTCCTGGCGCACGAACCCAACGAGAAAGCCGGTCTGAGCAAAGATCGCTACGTGGGTTTTGAAACTCTCGAGATCGGCCTGATTGAAGCCCGCGTGGCGGGCGGCAACTTCGTCCTGGCCCTCGAACCCAGTTACCGCGAAGGACTACTGAAGGGCGACACGAAAGCGGTTACCGCCTGGGAGAACCTCGGCAAGACTGCCCGCTGGCTGAATGAGCATCGCCCCATGATGGGCCTGCCCACGCGCCCCACCATCACCCTGGTGGTGGACGCCCACGACGCGGCTGCCGAGGTCGCCCTGCTCGCCTATCGCCGCGGTGCAAACCCCGCCATCGTCTCCGTTGACCGCGTGCCCCCGCCACAACCCGGCCGCATTCTCGCCGTCATGGCCGCCAGCATCGAAAAGCAGCCCCCGGAACTCCAGAAGAAGCTCTGGGCTCACGCCCAGGCCGGCGCCATCGTCGCCATCGACTGGAAGCCCAATGCCACCTGGAAAGAAGTCAAGAAGCAGGAAGACCGTACGTTCTACCAGGTGGGTAAAGGCCAAGTCGTGGTTTACAACGAGACCCTCACTGACCCCTCCGAGTTCGCCCTCGACGTGATGGACCTCGTTGGCTACAAGAGCCGCCCCTCGCGCCTCTGGAACGCCCTGGCCGCCATTCCGCTGGCCACCGAAGGTCCGCGCCCCGGCGAAATCGTACTCCAAGTGGTCAACTACGGGCAGCCGACTCGCGACGAAGTGCAGGCTCGCGTCCTCGGGCACTATGCGAAAGCGACCTTCATTTCACCCAACCGCTCCGCGGAAACCCTCCGCACCTACAAGCGCGGCTTGATGACCGAAGTCTACATGCCCCGCATCGAGCGTGTCGGCCTGGTTCACTTCACCGGCGCGTAACAACGCACGGCCGAACGCGTCCGCAAATACACGTACCCGTCCACCAGCGCCGGTGTCGCGTAGCACTCGTCTTCCATGTCCGTCTGCGACAGCACCTCCCACTGCGCCCCGGCCTTCAGCACCGTCGCTTTCCCCGGTTGCGAGACCAGATACACCTTGCCATCCCCGCCGACCGGCGACGAATAGTACGTGTCCAGCGCGCCCTCGATGCGCCCCTGCTTGAAGATCTTCCCCGTCGCCGCATCCACCGCCGACAGAATCCCGCCATCCTTGATCAGGTACATGATTCCGTCGTAAACAAGGGGCGACGGAACATTCGGCAAGAACTTCTGCATCCGCCACACCAGGTGAGATTCCGTCACGTCGCCGCGCCCTCCGGGCCTGATCGCCATCAGCGTATTCCGCGACGCGCGACGCGCCCGGTAATTCTCCCACTCGTTCTCCGTCAAACCGCCGTCGTAATTGAGGTCGTTGTTCACCATCCCCCGCGCCAGCCGTTCGTCCACGGCCAGTTCCGCCTGCGTGATCCTCCCGTCTTTGTTCGCGTCAAACTTCTCCCGCGCCTCCGCCCACGACATCGTCTCACTGGGCTGTTCCGCTTCCCCGCCCGCCTCCCACCCATGCACATACACCATCCCACCGGCGAGCACTGCCGCCGACTTCGTCTGCCACGACATCCCACGTACCCACCACAACCGCTCGCCGGTTGCCGCATCGTA
>JAEUQD010000700.1 GCA_016789925.1 Bryobacterales bacterium
CTTGCAGACCGCGCGCCGTCAGCCCTTCCATGAGCCCGCGCTCGAACTCCCGGCCCGCGCTCTTGCCCAGATTATCGCCGACTCCGAGGCTCACGGTCACCATCCCCGGTTCACCAGCCGGTTCCGGGGCGACATATCCAGCCGCGTCTACGCCAAAGACTTCCTTGACCCAGTCGCGCGTTAACTCGCCCAGGGTTTTGCCGGTCTCCGCCTGATAACTCCGGCTCTCGAAGAAGCGATACTGTTGTTCGCTGCCAACCGGCACCAAGCCTAACTGAGTTAGCCGGGAATCCGGGTCCACCACAAGCACATTGCCTTGCGGCAGGATTTCTACCAGGGCGCGGCTGGCCGCGAGCCGCTCGTTTACGCTGCCGCCCCGCGAATAGGGGGCTTCGACCCACCCGATCCGCGCATCGGCGGCGAATAACTCCCACGCTTTCCTCGACCCCACCAACTGGAGGCGCGCCCGTGGAAACCGGCGCTTCATCGCATCGAGAACAACACTCGTGACGACCACGTCGGCGCCGAGGGTCACCCGCGACAGCACCAATACGGTCTCCGGTTCGGGCCCTTCCCACGGACGAGGGTGGCGCACCCGTTCGTAGCGTTCCCGCAACCCGCCCCCTCCCAGCAGTTCGGCCATGATGTCCGCGTACAGATCGCAATATTCCGGGCTGAATGCATCGCAGAGCGGTTCCACCAGTCCCCCGAAAAACTCCTTGGCATCCATCGCTAAGGGCTGCCCGCGCCGCAGCCGTCCAATCACTTCCCCTGCCCTATCATGAAGATTACTCATGCGTCTGGTTGCCTGTCTGTTCCTTTGCATCTTCTCCGGGCTGGCCGCGTCGCCGTTTTCCGACCGCCGCCACTTCTCAAAAACCTTCAACGAAGAACGAAATTACCGCATTTTCCTGCCCGCCGCCTACGAATCCTCCGCGAAGCGCTACCCGGTGATTTACTACTGTCACGGCCACTCGGACCGCTACACGCTGGAAAAGTACGACAACGGCGCGGACACTGTCCCGAAAGTCGCCGCCTTCGCCGCCTCTCACGATGTCATCATCGTGTCGGTGGATGGCTATGTCGCCCGCGATTACACCGGCTTCTACGGCGGCTCGCCATGGGATGTCCGGCTGGAAGGCGGCCAATACGACTTTGGCGCGTACTTTCAGGAACTGGTTGCGCATATCGACTCCACCTACCGCACGCTCACGTCGCGCCGCTTTCGCGCCACCTCCGGCTTGTCCATGGGCGGCTTCATGAGCCTCTGGCTCAGCGCCCGCTACCCCCACCTGATCGGTTCCGCCTCTTCCTTCAATCCCGGACCCGAATTCTATACGGGCGACCCCGGACGCCGCATGCTCTGGCGGCCCAAAGACCATGTCGCCAACCACGAGCAGACGATGATCCGCCTCATCCGCGCGTCCGGCGACTACATCAGCCAATATCACGAACTCACCCGCGACGCCTACGCCCGGCATCATAAGGTCGACTTCGAGTTCCGACAGGACGAATACCACCGCCACTGGGCCACTTCCATCGGGGAGACTTTCGATTTTCATATGCGTGCTTTCGGCCGCTCCAACCTCGACAACGTGCCTGCCGAATTCACACACGGCAATCCTTACCGTAGCTTCAACGTATGGGGCTGGCAGGTGGAAACCGAAGGCGCGGCGCCAGGCCTCACCTACCTGGAAAGCGTCACACAGGGGAGTCTCCGGATTCGGACCCGCCAGTGGGCGCCCGACGGGCCACCGGTCCCGAATCGCACAATCCACGTCACTACGGCTCCTCTGTACCAAGCCGGTGCGGCCTACAAGCTGCTCGATTACTCGCTCAGCCGCCGCACGCTTTCCCGCCAGAGCGTCACGGCTGACGCTCAAGGGAGGTTGCGGTTCTCGGTGGATTCGTTGGGTCACGTGGTGAGCTTCGCCGGACCTGGCACGGGCGCGGAACCACCCCTGCCCCTGCCCCTCACGCCAAAAGATCGCCTCATCGTTTACCCAAACCGCGACACCACCATTCCGCTCTCCTTGTACAACCCGCGTGACGTTGCCCAGTCCAACATCTCGGCTGAGATCAGTTCCGTCTATCCAACCGTGAAGATTCTGTCCGGACGCGCTTCCGTAGCTCGCGTGAACGCCGGCGAAGCCGCCGATCTCGGGTCGCAATTAGGCATCCGGCTCACCTCCGGCGCCGGACCGCTCGCCCGTACGCGTCTCCAACTCAAAATCACCTACGACGACTGGCACTCGACCCTGCATGACATCGACTTCTACGCCGCCCCCAGCGTGCTCCCCGCTCCACCGGCGATCGAGATTGTCGACGGCCGCTCCCTGACGCTACCCGTCTTCCGGCAGCAGGGCAACCAGGGTGGCGGGAGTATCATCCAGCGGCAAATCAAGGAAGGCAAGGGCAATGGCAACGGCATTCTCGAACCGGGAGAAGAGGCCACGATCTGGGTTAAAGTCGAACAGGGCCTGGACCCCTTCGACAAGAACACCTGGCACCGCGCCAAAGTCTTCTCAGACTCTCCCTATTTGGCCGAAACGGGCGACATTCAGGAATCCAAGCAGCGCGAATGGACTAGCGCCC
This sequence comes from Bryobacterales bacterium, assembly GCA_016789925.1. Classification (GTDB taxonomy): domain Bacteria; phylum Acidobacteriota; class Terriglobia; order Bryobacterales; family Bryobacteraceae; genus JADLDI01. Next base: position 2,596 of record JAEUQD010000700.1, read on the forward strand.
TGGAGCGGACCAGCCTCATCCAACTGGCGCCGAACACGCCGCGGGGCGCCGTGATCCCGCTCCTGCTGTCCAACGAGTCCTGGAGCTTTCATTGGACCCCCGACGTCCGCTATGGTCCCGAGCCGCTCTACCAGCCTTTCCAGCAGCATCGGGAACACCTACACCAATACTCCCTGCGCCTGCCGTAACAAGAAGGACATCGTCGGGGTCCGCAGGTTGCCATGGTAGAGTATCACGAGTGTCTAAGGTCAAGGATCTCTATTCGTTTGATCCCGCAGAGGTAATCGACCCGCCTCGCGGTCTCCTGCCTACCCTCCGGCGGATTGGCCCCGGGATGATTCTCTCCGCCTCCATTGTCGGCTCCGGAGAACTCATCGCGACCACCACGCTCGGCGCGGAAGTCGGCTATGTCTGCCTCTGGGTCATCCTTCTGAGTTGCTTCATTAAGCCAGCGATCCAGGCTGAAATCGGCCGCTACAGCGTCTCCACCGGAGAAACCGGACTGGCCGGCTTCAACCACGTCCCCGGCCCGAAACTGGGGGTCAACTGGATCGTCTGGGGCTGGGTGGCCATGATCTGCATGACACGTTTCCAGATCGGCGCGATGTTTGGCGGCGTGGCCCAGGTGCTGAATCAGTTGATGCCGTCGATTCCCTCCAATGTCTTTGTCATCGCACTGCTGGGTGTCACACTCCTGCTCCTTTTGGGTGGCGGCTACGAACGTATTGAGGGACTCGCCACCATCAAAGTAGCCCTTTTCACCATGTTGACCTTTCTGGCGGCGATGCTCATGTTCCGCAGTCCTGAGAACTTTTCCTGGGCCGCCATTCAGGACGGGCTGACCTTCCAACTTCCCGCGGGAGGCTTTACCACCGCCGTCGCGGTGTTCGGAATCACTGGCGTCGGAGCATCCGAACTGTTCATGTACCCCTACTGGTGTGTTGAGAAAGGATACGCAAGGTTCAGCGGTAAGCAGGATGGCACCGACAGTTGGCGGAGGCGCGCGATGGGCTGGATCGGCGTCATGCACCTCGACATTCTCGCCTCCATGTTCATTTACACCGTAGCGACCATCGCCTTTTACCTCTTGGGCGCCGGCATCCTCCACACCCGTGGCCTTGACCCCGGTGAGCGCGGCAACATGATTCCCATCCTCTCGAATATGTACACGCAGACGCTCGGCGGCTGGGCTCTACCCTTGTTTTACATCGGTGCAATCGCCACCCTCTACGGAACGATCTTCGCCGCTACCGCCGCCGAGTCCCGGGTCGCCGCGGACCTCTGTCGCCTTCTCGGCAAATTCGACGCGACGGACTATGCCGCCCGGCTTCGTTACCGGAGGGCTTTTGTCTGGATTCTCACCTGTGTTTCCGCCGGCTTGTACCTCCTGGTGCAGTCGCCTGTGAGCATGGTGAAAGCGGGCGGCGTCGCACAGGCGAGCATGCTCCCGGCCATCGCGATTGGCGCTTTGTACCTGCGCCACAAGCGCTTGCCGCCGGAAGTCCGCCCCAACCATTGGATTACAGCCGGATTGTGGCTGGCTTCCATTACTACTATTGCAATGATGGCGTACTACACATACCGGCTGGTGGTATAGATTTTGGTAGTATTCCGTCAGAACTGATACACTTTGCAAGCCAACTCGTGGTAACGTGGGTTGAACTTCCTGCGTCTGGGAAGACGCGATGATTTCCGCGGGCGATACCTCCGAGTCGCCTGCACGGTTCCCCAAGTCTGGATACAGGCTTCGTGAACCGGACGCCGGTGGGCATCTTCCTCCGAGTGCCCACCGGTTTTTTATTGGTTGAGACGGATTTTTGGTCGTGTGGCCCGAACCAGGAGCGATCCCGGAACAAAAGGCAGGAGAAACTCGGCCCATCCGCTGGCGAGAGCCGATCGGATCAAGGCAGCGGATTGAAAACAAAGCTCCAGTGCGCTGGAGCAGGCCTTCTCATACGATTCCGGGGAGAGACCTCGCGCCGAGGCGGACCCTGCCAGCCATCCGGTCAAAATCGCGTTGAGAATCCCGGTCCCGGTAAACGGATCGACAAATGACAAGGCGTCACCCGCAACGAGCGGCGAGCAAACTCGAGTCCGGGAGTCACACACTATGGGCCCCGTGATCAGCCAGTCCATCAGACGGTGGTGATTGCGCAGGCGAGCCCTCAGCGAGTCGGTGGAGAGCAGCGGATCCGGATCGAAATGGGAGCGTGCGAGTACATCCTCCGGAGCGAGCCCGCAGACATTTGTCACGCCATTTTCCACCACGTTTACGCCGACATATGTTCGACTGCTGAAATACAAGTCGACAGAATCCGACAGCGGGCCGCTGAAATGGGCTTTGAATCCGAATAAACGCGGTCGCGTCGCGGAGGATGGATGCCGCCCTGTCGCTACAATCGTTGGCGCCGTGGCCCGCTCGGAGTGAAAAACGGCACCTAATTCCAACGCCCGTTCCAGCAGAATACGATCCAGCGCGTACCGGCTGACGCCCCAACCCATTTCGGGCAGGCGGCATTGTTTCCGGGTGCGTGGAAAATGGACTCCGAGCCGGGTTTGACGCGCCGGCCCCAGCGCAAGGATCCGGTCCCAGACACCGAGTCGCTCGAGCAAGGCAGGCGCGCCCGGCGACAGGAATTCCCCGCAAACTTTGTGACGGGGAAAGCGTGCAGGATCGTACAGATGAACCTCTGCCCCGCTCAGGCGTGCCGCAATCGCCGCGGACGAGCCCGCGGGGCCTGCTCCCGCGATGGAAATCACGGACAAGCAACCGGGATTCAGAAGCCGGAATCGGCCGGACGGTTCTGCCGGCTCACCGCCGCGCGCAGTCCGGTGCGGGCCAGCGCACTCTCCGGATACTGCTCGAGCGCCTGCCGGAATGCCCGTTCGGCCACCTGCGGCTTGTTGTGCCGCAATGCCAACTGCCCGATCACTTCCGCAATCGGCCGCGGGTAATTCGGTGGCTCGTTATAGCGTAAAGCGCGTTCGCGCGACGCAGCCCGGTCGAGTAAGAGCAGGCGTGTGTCGATTTTTCGCGCCAGTTGGCCTTTCAATTCATCCCGGGCGACCGATAACGGGGCCGGTGGATCCTGCTTCACCTTGACGCGGAACTCTTTCAGCGCCGCATCCATCCGTTTCAGTTCCCGCCCGGCTTCGCGCCGGTTCCCCTTGCCGAGATGCGCCAGCCCAAGGGCCCAGTGCCGCCAGGCCTGTTCCCTCGGTTTGTCATATTCAGGCAGAGACTTCCCGTCTAGAATCGCATCCCACTTCTCCCCCTGAACCAGGGTCCGAAGCACGGAAAACCATCCCTGCCGCCACGCGGTGCGGAAATTGTCCACCTGCGCCACTTCCCTCGGGTTCTCTTTGTACTCCAGCAGGCTGCGGGCCGCTTCCAGAGCCTTGTCATACTGGCCTTGGAATGAGTAAGAGGCCGCCAGAAAATGGACGTTGTGGCCGTGATGCCCGTTCCCGGCCAGCGAATCGGCCTTCATCCAGTACACTTCGTTTTCCGCCGCCGCCGCAAACGACTGCACCGCGTCCTGCCACCGGCCGGTCTGCGCGTAGATGTGCCCGGGCATGTGCAGGCCATGGGGGATGTTATTGGCGAGTTTGCCGTACCGATCACAGGACGGCCACGCGTCGCGGGCGAACGTCGACCCCTCAAATCCATGAATCACATAGTGATGCACGCCGGGATGCTCAGGCGCCTCTTGCAGGAGATTCCGCAGCAGTTGAGCCGCCTCCATGCTGCCCGCCCGGGGCGTCTTTGCCGGCAGTTCAAACCCACTCATGATATGCAGGGCCAGGTAGGAGCGGGCTTCCACTTCTTTGGGGAACTTCGCGATGAGCGTCCGCAAAGCTTCGACGTAGCCCACATTGGGGTCAGACTGACTGAGATCGCGTCGCGCCACGACCGCCGCGATATAGAGTTTCTCCAACTCCGTCGCGTTAGCCGACAGGTCGCGCGCCTTCTGCGCGGCGGCAATCGCCCGGGCTTCGCCCCCCGTGGGTTTCGATGTGCGCGGACGAGGTTTGGCCTGCCGCCCGTTCACCAGGTCCAGTTGGAATCCCGGCCGGTAGTCCCCTGAGGCCACCATCGCAATTCCCCACTGGGGCATGGCGGCTGACGGGTCCAGCGCGGCGGCTTGCAGAAACGACCGTTCCGCCTCCCGCGCCCAGAACGAGTGCATCTGCGCCACTCCCTGGTTGAAGAAGGCCTGCGCTTCGGCGCTGCGCGTCGTGATCGGAAAGTGGATAGTCCCCTGCCCTGTCAGCAGTTTAGCCGGCAAGGAGGGTGGGACGGCCCCAGGCGGCGGCGCGCATGCATCCGCTTTCGTGGGCGTTTGGGAAAAACCGGTGGCCGCAGCCACCAGCAGCAGGATCGGGATTCGTTTCATTTCAATTGCCCAGAGTCTGTGAGATCAAATCGGCCAGTTGCTCCAGCCGGTATGAGGAACCTTCTACCAAAGCCGCCAGCCGCCCTTGCCGGTCAATCACAGCCGTGGCCGAGGTATGGACGAGCACGCCTTCTTCGGCCCAGTGTATCAGGCCGAAGCGGCGCGAAGCAGCCGTAATCTCGGGGACGGTTCCGGTGAGGAAGTTCCAGCGGGCCCCAATCGACCGGGCGTAAGCGCCGAGAACGTTTGGGGTGTCGTAAGTTGGGTCGAGCGTAATCGAGAGCAGAGTCAGGTCGCGACCGGCGAAACGCCGCTGCAGCGACAAGAAAGTAGCCGCCAGCCTGGGACAGACCTCCGGGAGCGGGCACCGGGTATACAGGAAATTGACGGCGACAACGCGGCCGCGAAAGTCCGACAGCCGCACCGGTTTCCCTTGTTGGTTCACAAGGCCGAAATCAGGAACCACGTCCCCGACACCGAGTTTTTCAGCGGGCGTCGGAAACCGGAAACCTTCCACACCTTCGTTTCGCGCATCCAGCACGCGGATATTGCGGGCCCGCGACCGTTTCCCATGCACGAGCAGGGTAAAGGTAATGCGCGCACCGGGCGTCACCTTGTCCAGACTCTCCCGCGTATCTGCCTGAAACGGCATCACCATCGCGGGCATGTAGTTCGGCACAGCGCGGTGAGAGACTACCAGCGACCGCTGCCCGGCATCCACCTGTAAAACGAGGCCCTCTACCCGATAGCGCCGCGCGCAACCACCCAAGAGAAACGCTAGTAGAAGAACAGAATATCCGGCCGCACGCGCGCCGGCTCCAACGCACAAGGTCCACATTTCATCCGATATCCATTCCAGCCTTCCCTCACGGCTTTCGGCACTTCCACGGGGTCGGCCACGTCATGATACGCCGACAGGGCCAGCCGCGGGTGGAAACGCGCAATCGTCTGCCGCCCACCACGCAGCGCGCGCACCTCAGCGCCTTCAATGTCCATCTTGATGAAGCTGACCTTCTCCAGTTGTAGTTCATTCACCAATTTGTCGATCGTAGTCAGCGGGAGTTTCACCTCGTCATGGCTGCCCTCGCGTTTGATCAGAAACGAATCGGCGGCCGAGTTATGCGGATCCACATGCAACGTAAGCTGGTCGTCCTTGTCCCAAACACCTTTTGGATAAACGACGACCTTGCCAGCCGCAATCTCCGCCGGGAAGTTCCGCCGCAGGCATTCGAGGTTCTCCGGCGCAGGCTCGATAGCGATCACCTTAGCGGCGCCTTCCTTCAGCACCTTACGTGTAAAGACACCGATATTAGCCCCGCAATCGAGAACCACGTCTCCGGTCTGAATGTGGACTTCCGGAACTGAATAAATGTCGCGTGCCTGCTCGGCGAGGTTGAAAGGCAACACATAGTGACTACCCTTCGGAATCCAGTACTCCCCGTCCGGGGTGCTCCATCGCTCGTACCCCTGGGCATCCACCTCGAGTTTGCGGCTGGCGGCCAGAATGCGGTCCTTCTCACGAATCTGACGGTCGAGGTGCTTGGGTGCTTCCCAGGCTTCCCGCAACGAGCAGACTTCCGACCGCCCCATCAGGAAGAAGGCCGCGCCTCGCGCCGGCGGATAATAGGAGACGGCGGCCGAACCGGCGCCCAACAGCAACAGGATCACAACGAGCGGACGCAACATGAGCATCCTCATTGTAGCGTCAGGGTTGGGTTGTATCGCGCCGGATGAACTGCCGAAGAGCCGCCGCCAAGTCTGCGCCGCGGCATGGTTTCCCAATAATCGATTGCATCCCGGCGTCCAGGCAGAGCCGGCGGTCTTCGCTGGAGGTGCTCGCCGTCAGCGCGACGATTGGTGTGTTGGCGTTCGGCGATACCCCGGCTCGAATCCGCTTAGCCGCTTCGATGCCATCCATGTTCGGCATATGGAAGTCCATCAATATCAAGTCGTATGTACGAACCAAAGCCTGCTCCAGCGCCTGAAAACCGTCACTGGCGAAATCCACTTCGCACCCCAAGAGCTCCAGCATTCTCTTCGCCACTACTTGATTGACCCGGTTGTCCTCCACCAACAACACTGTCGCCCGAAACTGCCGGTCCCCCGTCACGGGTGCGCTCTCACGCACGGGGGGCGGTTCGTGGCTTACCGCTATCACGAGGCGCAACCGGAACGTGGAGCCGCGTCCCTCCTCGCTTTCCGCGGTTAACTCACCCCCCATCAGCACCGCCAGACGGTGTGAAATCGCCAAGCCAAGACCCGAGCCTCCAAAACGCCTCGTGGCGCTTGTGTCTACCTGGGTAAAGGGCTGAAAAAGGCGCGGCAACACCGAAGGCGCGATCCCAATCCCTGTGTCCGACACAGCAAAGCAGATCTCCCAGTCCGCCCCTTGGCACTGCTTTGCGGAAACGGATACGGTCACCTGTCCTCGATCAGTGAACTTCACGGCATTTCCGGTCAGGTTGAAGAGAATCTGACGGACACGAGCCTCATCGCCGGCAAAACAGTCTGCGATGCCTTCCGGGTATTCCACGACCAGACGGATTCCCTTCAGTTCGGCCCGGTGACGGAATGCGTCGGCCACGCTCGTCATCAACTGACGTAGAGAGAAAGGGGCCACTTGCAGTTCCATGCGATCTGCGTCTAACCGGGACAGATCGAGAACGTCGTTGAGCAAAGTCAGCAGCAGTTCCCCGGAACGCTTGGCGGTCGCTACATCCTCCCGGACCGCGGAATCCAGATGCCGCGCCGACAACAGCTCCAATGTTCCCAAAACACCGTGAAGTGGCGTGCGAATTTCGTGGCTCATCATCGCCAGGAACTCCGCTTTCGTGCGGACCGCCGCCTCCGCTTCCAAGCGGGCCTGTTCCAGTTCCGCGGTCCGGCGCCGGACACGTTCCTCCAGCATGCGTTTCTCCCGGCGTAGCCAGCGCGTGCGCGCCGCGATCACCAACACCACAAACACGATCAAACAGATCGCCAGAAACGCCTTAAAGGCTGCCGTCTGGGTCAGCGAGGGTTGAGCGTGAAGATCCAGAACGGCGCCGCTTTCGTTCCAGACACCGTCGCCATTGCGGGCCCACACTCGAAACTTGTAGTCTCCGGGAGGCAGTTTCATGAAGGAGGCATCCCGCTCCGCGACCGGACCAACCGGCTGGTCTTGGAAACCAACCAGTTGATATCGATACCGCACGGCCCCGGGGTTGCTAAGCGAAGGGGCATCGAAGGAAATTCGAAGATGCTCGACTCCGGACACAACGCTCACCTTCCCGCCACGAACCGGCAACGGCTTTCCATCGGCCAGAACACTCCGGATGTTCACTGGGGGGGGCAACTCGTTCTTCGGAATGTGCGCCGCGTCAATATGCAACAGGCCTTTCAAGTGCGCCAGCCAGAACTCTCGCGACGGACCCCGATGAATGACATTGAAAGCCAGCCCGAAGTTCGCACTCAGCAGCCCCCCGCCCACGTCATACAGAGTCCGTGGCAGGTCCCCCTCGCCCCGCTTCAAGACTCTATCCAAGTCCCGCTTCGCCACCCGCATCAAGCCCGCCCGAAGCCCCAGCCATAAGTAGCCCCGGTCATCCTCCGCGATCTGGAATACGACATTTTCGAGTGCTTGCCGATTGAGGAAAAAACGCTCCAACTTCCCGTTTCGAAGCCGGCCGACGCCTCCTCCATCGAAACCAAGCCAGAGATTACCCTCCGAATCGACCAGGGCCGTGTGAATCCAGGATGACGCCGGATCGCCGCGCGCCACCGCAACCGCTTCGCCAGCCGCCAGCCGATACAGCCCGTCGCCACGATTGGACAGATACAGCTCTCCCTCCCGGGTTTCCATCATCGTGGCCCGGGGCCGTAGCGCCGGCAACCCCGCCATCGAAACCGGTTCCAGCCGGCCCTTCTTCAATCGGAAAAGGCCGGCATCGACATTGCCAACCCAGACATTACCACCGCTATCCCGGAACAAGAGAACCCAATTCCCTGACACGTTTGGCAGGTGGATTCTCCGCCATTGCAGCGTTGCTTCATCCACTTCCGCCATACCAGTCAGACTCAGGACGAAAATTTTGCCCGCCCGATCGCGCAGAATCAACCGAGGGTTGATTTCCGTCCACGGGCCGGGTATTGCTTCAATCTGTCCGTCCTCAATTCGGTACAGTCCCCGTTCCGCTCCGACCCAGAGGGTCTTCCCAGCCGATTCGTCCAGTGACATCACACGGCTGCTGATCCCCTCCAACTCACCCCAACTCGGAAATCGCGGCTTCTTGATGCGAAACAACTCGCCGTCCGACAAACTGGCCCAAACGTTGCCTTCCCGGTCGCGAAACAAGGTTCCGATGGCGGCCGATTGAAATCGCGACGTCGGAGTGAACTTCTCGACTTCCCGGCCCCGGCATACCAGCAGCCCAATTTCCGAGGCGATCCACACTTTGTTTGCACTTTCGACCAGGAACTGCCGGATCGGATATTCCTCCGCGAACCGGTCGACGGCCACGTATTGCTCCCCGCGCAGTTCGTAGCGGATCACGCCACTGGTTGTCCCTAACCAGATTGTTCCGTCCGGAGCTGCCAGAATCGCGCGGGGTATTCCCTTGACTGGAACCTCGATCAAGGGCTTAGGCCGAGGAGGAACCACAAAAAAGCGTCCGTCCCGCGCGGCTACTAGCCAACCCTGTGGTGAGTAACTGATCGCGGCAACCTTCACTCCCGATGGAAGCTCTCGCCAGATTTGCAAGCCTCCAGAACCCACCCGAAACAGGCGGTTGCCATCCACAAACACAGGAGTTCCCCCTGTCGGATCAGCCGCGAGCAACGCTGGCAGTCCGGCGAAAAGAGTTCGGTAGGGTGCCGTATCCGACTCCCGGCGGATCACCGACATCCGGCCTTGCTGCAGCCGGAACAGCCCATGCCCGCCTACGAGGAACACGACGCTCCCGTCGGAATCCACGACTGCATCCAGCACCCGTGTCGGCCGCCCGGGGTTCCCGTTGCTCGGGTGAAGAATCCGGAAGTCCAGTCCGTCGAAGCGGATCAACCCATTTGCCGACGCCAGCCACAAATAGCCGTCCGGCGATTGGACCATCCGCGCGATCATTTCCTCCGGCAATCCCTGCTTCGCCCCCCACCCGTCGATGATGTATTGGCTTGGTTTCAGGGGCGATTCCGTCAAGGCTGAAGCGGAAGCGGTGCAGAGTATCAGGACGACAGCAAACTTCATCCTAAGGCTCTCATCGGCATAAGTCCCGATCGACATTAGGCATCGCCGCAGAGCTGTAAGACACGGAAGCTAAGGTGAACTGACCGACTCGTGAAGCCGGGTGTAGACCTGTCCATCCCACGGCGAGTCGTGCGTAACGTAGAGGCGGAGCCCGGCTGGAAAATTCTTCTGTTTGCTGGAAACCCCAGCACTGAACCGGCAGACCGGACTGACGGGCGCCTCCTGGCCGCCGGACTGGACGGGGACGATTTCGTCCGCGCCGAGCGATTCGACCCACTCTTTCTCCCGGCACCACTCAGCCGGGACCGCCACTGACAGCAACTGATGATTCCGCAGTTTAGGCCGCAACTCCTGCAGGAACTCCCGGTAGGAGGCCCGTTGCGGTACTGTTGCCGCAAAGTCGATTTGCACGGCGCGCAGAAAGTGCTGGTTGGCGTGCCGCGCGATCGCGTCCGAGAGCCGCGCCCGCTGCCCCGCGGAGATCGATGGATCGGCGCAGGACACCGTGAATACCGCCACCAGGTACGGCTTGCCTTCCGGCAACAGCACCGGTTGCGTTCGCACCCGAAAATCCACTTCTCCCGCCGCCAGCCTCGCGGTGGCTGCCTCCAGAGCCACTCCCGCCTCACCGACAGGCAAGAACCGGAGATCCTCCGCCGCCGGCGACGTACGCAGCAGCAGACGCGGCGCGCCCGGCATCGGATCGCGTCGACACGCGGTTGCCATGAGCCAAAGGAAAGCGAGCGGAAGAGTCAGTCGCACTGGAATAATGGTTTCATGAAAAAGCGTTGGGTTGCAGCCTGTGCCTTTGTTGTCTTTGTATCAACGGGCTATCGGCTGACTTCGCAGGACGACGGCAAGGTGCCGGAGAAGGTGCTTCACCGGCCGTCACCGATTCCGGACCGGATCATCCTGACTTGGGCGGACGAGCCCTCCTCCACGCAAACGGTCACCTGGCGTACCGACACTTCAGTCTCCAAGGCCGCAGGCGAGATCGCCGAGGCCGAAGACGGACCTGGCTTCGTCAAGAAAGCCCGGCAGTTCCCCGCCGCCATGGAATCGTTTGAAAGCGATCTCAACCAGGCAAACTACCACTCAATCACCTTTCGCGGCCTCAAACCCAACACGCAATATGTTTACCGTGTCGGCAACGGCGCGAATTGGAGCGAATGGAACCAGTTCCGCACGGCCGCCGCCGGCCCGGCTCCGCTCGAATTCATCTATGTCGGTGATGCCCAGACGAACATCTGGGACCTGTGGTCCCGACTCATCCGGCAGGGTTACACCGAGGCTCCGAAAACCCGGTTTATCATCCACGCCGGAGACCTGGTGAACCGGGCCCACCGCGATGCCGAGTGGGGCGAATGGCACCTCGCGGCCGGTTGGATCAACCGCTCCATTCCCTCCGTACCTGCGCCGGGTAACCATGAGTACGGCGGACGCCGTCTGGCGCCGCACTGGCGTCCCCAGTACACGCTGCCCCAGAACGGGCTCCCGGACCTGGCCGAAACCAACTATTTCTATGACATCCAGGGCGTCAGGGTGGTTGTCCTCAACTCCAACGTCCAGCGCGAGCAGCAGGCCGAGTGGCTCAACAAGCTACTGGCCAACAACCCCAGCAAGTGGACCGTCGCCACATTCCACCACCCCATCTTTTCCTCCGCCCGCGGTCGCGACAACAAGGAATTACGCGAAGTGTGGCAACCCATTTTTGACAAATACCGCGTAGACCTGGTGATGACGGGCCACGACCACACCTATGCCCGTACCAACCTCGTCACTGGCACCAACGTTCAGTCCGGTAAAGCCGGGACCGTATACGTCGTGTCCGTGTCCGGACCCAAGATGTACAAATTGGAACGTAACGACCGGATGCAGAGGGCCGCTCAGGATACCCAGTTGTTCCAGGTAGTACGGATCGACGGAGACAAGCTTGTCTACGAATCGCGGACGGCCCGGGGCGTCCTCTACGACTCGTTTGAATTACAGAAGCGCCGCGGGCAGGCCAACAAGCTGATCAATCGCGTTCCCTCAATTCCGGAACGTCTCGGCAACGTCACCGACTAGGCCGAAGCGAGCCCGCGCAAGTTCCACCCGCAAATCGTGGACGCGTCCATCTTCGAATTGTTCGGACCGGACCAGTGCGTTTCCAGGCTAAGCCATCCCTGGTACCCATCGGCCAGCAGCGCTGCAATCTGCCCCTTCCAGTCCACCGCGCGAGTTCCTAAAGGTCCCCAGATGGGCTTGTGCCCCTCGATGTGGCAGTCTTTCGTATGGACGTGGACGATGCGGTTCTTCGGCAGCTTCGAATAGCCCTCCGGAAACGGATTCTCTCCGGAACAGAGAGCGTTGGCCGGGTCCCACACCAGTTGGAGGTTCGGGTGCTGCACAGCGGCCAGAATCTCGGCAGCATCGGCCGCTGTGGAAATATTGCATGCGTGCTCGTTTTCCAGACCGATAACCAGTCCCCGGGCCGCCGCCTTCTCCGAGAGCCAGTTCAACGCCTCAATCACCGCCGGGTAGGTCTGCCGGGGCTCCACTGTCCGCCAGTAGGAAAACACCCGGATGATCTTTGCCCCCATCATCTCTGCAATATCAAAGGCATGATCAGCCAGACGCGGTTGATCATCGAACGTGTGCTTGGAGGCAAACACGTCATGCTGGAAACGCGCATCGATCTCCGCCGCGTTCGGCAGCACGCACTTCAGAATCGGCGAGGCGATCGAGATTACTTCCATCCCGTGGTCGGCCAGAAGTTGCTTGGCGCGCCGCAACTCTTCCGTGCTCAGGTCCATGATGTTCTTTCCCCAGAGCACGCGCAATTCGGCCCCGGTCATGCCGATGCCGGCCATGGCATCCAACGCGGGCCCCAGGTCGGCTGTGAACTCGTCGGTGATGGACGCGATTCGCAATTTCGGTGTCATGTCTATCCGATTGTAGCCGGGCCGCACGATTGATGGAACAACGCCGCACTCACGGGCGTCCAAGGGGCCAGGAGGGCAGGAGAGCTGGGCGGGATGCTAAACTGGACCTATGGCCGGCCAAGTCGGGTCGACACTGAAGCGCTTCGTCCTCTGGGATTACTCCCGCGCCACATGGCAATACGATGTCATGGTCGGGATTATTCTGGCGTTCATTTTCCTCACCCCACGCGAAATTTTCCGCGACCAACCCCGTCCGAAAAACATCATCCTGATCAACGCTGGGAGCGGCAATCCCAGCTACTGGATCGAACCGGAACTGGTCACCGGAGCCAGCGTGGCGGAGCAACAGAAGACTGTCGAAAAGCTCATTCATTCCCAGGCGGGTGGAAAGAGCTTTACCGTCTCCAGAGTAGAGCCCGTCTACGATCACGAAAAGGAAGTCCGCGGCTATATTGCCTACACGACACGCTAGACTTCCGGTGGCGGTCCGGCCGGCGGAACCTGCAATGAGATCTCCCGTTGGAGTACTGTTTGTCTTCTGGATGGCCACTGCTATGTTACATGGCCAGTCGGCGGATTCTGTTCTGGCCCGGATGGATAGCGCTTCCCCTTCGTTCCGGGGAGTCTCGGCTCATCTGACTCGTCTCATTCACACGGCCGTGATCAACGACGACAGCCGGGAAACGGGAAGCTTTTCTCTCCTGAGGATGAAGAGCCGGGAACCGCGCGTTCTGATCCGGATTGAGAAACCCGATCAGCGGATCGTGTCTCTCAGCGAGCGGAAGGCCGAAATCTATAATCCCAAGGCGGCAGTCGTTCAGGAATTTGATCTTGGTAAGCAAAAAGGCCTGGTGGATCAGTTCCTGCTCCTCGGCTTCGGCGTTTCGGGCAAAGACATTCGCAAGAGCTACGCCGTTCAGTACCTGGGCGAGGCGACGGTCGCCGGGCAGAAATGCTCGCGGCTCGATTTGACACCAAAATCCGGCCAGGTGAAAGAGCACTTCAGTCACATCGAACTGTGCATTGCCGATCCAGGCGCCTATCCGGTTCGGCAGAAGCTTTTTGAACCTTCCGGCAATTTCACCGATATCACTTATAGCGACGTCAAGCTCAATCCGTCCCTCCGGCCGGACGATCTGGCGCTCAACTTACCGAAAAACGTGAAGCGGGAGTACCCGCAGCGCTAACGGTCTTTTCATGGAGTTTTCTTATTTCTGAACAGGGTCAACCTTTACCACCAGCAGCATCGCGCCTAGGCTACCTCGACTGGATGCGCGGCTTTGCCGCTGTCGTCATGCTGCAAGGGCACGTCTTTCATTCCTTCACCGCCAAGGAGTGGCGGGAAGGCTCGGCCTACCAGTTGTCACAATTTATCGGCGGAATGCCGCCAGCCATCTTTCTGTTCCTGACGGGCATCACGATGTCTTTCCTGCTGGATTCGCTGGAGCGGAAAGGGCTTGGCGTCTACGCACGCTGGACTACCGGCCTCCGCCGTGCGGGCTATCTGTTACTGCTCGCCTACGTCTTCCGTTTTCAGCTTTGGCTGTTCGGACAACCTTCCAGCCCTTGGACCGATCTGCTTAAAGTGGACATCCTCAATTGCATGGGCCTCGGTCTCGGGCTGGTCTCGGTGATGACACTGTTCGACACCCGCGACCGCGCCCGGTTGTCCGCGCTACTCGGCTTTGCCCTCGCCGCACTGTCTCCCCTCGTTTCCGCGCTCGAATGGTCGGCCGTTCCGGGATTCTTCAGGTCTTATCTTGCGCCGGACTATAACTATTTCAGCCTCTTTCCCTGGGCCTCTTTCCTGGCATTCGGCGTCAGTATTGGCAGCATTCTCCGCCTTGTCAAGTCCGAGCACCATGAGCGCGTGATGCAGTGGCTTGCCATCGCCGGCCTTGGCTCAATCCTGGGCGCACGGTATGCGGCATCGCTTCCGTATTCCCTCTACAACCAAAGCGAGTTCTGGCTCGATAGCCCGGCCCTGACTTTCATCAAACTCGGTTTGATCCTGCTACTCATGGCCTTCGGCTTCACCTGGAACCGTTACGTAATTCCCCAGGGCTGGAACTGGCTCAGGCAGTTGGGAACGACATCTCTCCTGGTCTACTGGGTCCACATCGAACTGGTGTATGGACGTTGGTTCTGGTTCTGGAAAGAGAACCTGACCGTCTCCCAAACCACCATCGCGGCGTTGGTCACCATCGCCCTGATGGTTGGCCTTTCAGTCTGCAAGACTCATTGGGGGCGCGTTAAGGCGTGGCTCTTTAACCCGGACCTGCCGCCGCCAGAGCCGCAAGTCGACTGATTCGGAAAGCCTCCAAAACGCCGAGCCCCGTACGATTGTTTTGTCCAGAAACAATCTGAAGCACGATAAGTGCCGAACTCTGAACGGGGTGTTGCTGAAGGACTCCTGGCAAGTACGCCGAGAAGGCGTTCACCTTCTTCCGCCGCAGGGTCGGAACCCATCAGAGAATCCCCAAAAGTCCTCTTCGTGGATTTGGTTGAGGACCGTCATCACGGCTTGTTGAACAATCTTGTCCTCCAGCGCGGCGATCTCCTCGACGGTGGAGCGCGCTACGCGCCCCGATGTAGGCGGTCATGGAGGCCGAACAACTTCTCCTCCAGCCCCTCTCCATACTGCTGCCACGTCGCTCCGTCCACTCCCGGCGCAGCTTGCTTCTTCAGCGATTGATCACCGTCCTTTCCTGTAGGACTCTTTCATTCCCTATTCCATGCCGGTTTATCCCGGCACACTACACGAGAATGAGCACTTCTATTCTTCTGACTGCCCTCCAAGCCGCCGCTGCTTTCGGGCTTGGCTTTGGACTCAACACTTCCGCCGTTCGCCGCGGAACTCAAAATCCACCGCCTCAACCATCCACAAGACGATTGATGAAAATTTCAACGCTTCGTATTTTTCGCCTTTTGTTCGCATAAAGGCGCCCTCGTCATCCTCAAACAGGATTGGAAACTCCCCCGTTCGACAGATTTCGACACTCTTTCACAACCCGCGGAATCTCTGCGAAACGAATCGGCGCCCGAACCCACATCGGCCCCATTCGACACTTTTCGACACCCTGCATCCAATGAAATCAACAATGTGCGAAACGAAATGGCGCCCGAACCAGAGCCCCCTGCCAAGCCCGAACCCATCCGCAGCAACAAAGCGGCCGTAACGTTTCCTGCCCCTGCGGCTCCGGCGTGAAATACAAGCGCTGCTGCGGCAGCCCCGCCAAACTGGCCAACCAATTTCGACACCCCAAGTCCCATGAAATCAATAGGCGCGCAAACTGAAATCTTCCATTGCAGCGGGCCAACTTACTACGTCGATTTGTTCGCCTCAATGAAAAAATTCCATTGACAACGAATCGAGAATTATATTTGGTTTATTTTCATTGATGTAACGTTTTGGATTGAAAATTGCAAGGGTTTTGAGGGGCTATGCTGGAGCCAAGTCGGGGGAAATCCGGCCTGCCTCTTGAGGGAAACCTTTCTATCGGTTACTTCTTTGGACCTGCCATATGCCCCACCCGCTCACTGAGGAGCGTTCCTTACCACCTCCGGATTTCCCTTGAACCAAAGTCTTAAGTTTCTCCGTTTCCCGGCCGATAAAGACTATCAGAGAGTACTGAATGTTGAACATTCCGGAGGCGCCTCTGGCGCAACCCAGGATCTTGCACTTGCACCAGGCTTGGCTACGGCATGAGCCAGGAGGAGTGAGACTGGATCTTTCGCGAAAGACGATGAGCGAGAAGAAGTGGCCCGGCGCCTGTCTCCAGCAAGCGATTCTGAATTGCACTACTTGGCTGGAGGCGGATCTGTCGGATTCGGATCTGAGCGGCGCCGAACTGATGGATGCCGATTTTCGGGGGGCGGCGCTGAGCCGTGTGGACTTGTCCTCGGCGCTGCTGGAACGTACGCGCTTTGACTACTGCTGCCTGGTGGGGGGGAGTATGGTGGAGGTGAAGGGGCGGGAGGCGGTTTTTGCAGGGGCTTCGATGCAGGAGTCACGCTGGCTGGAAGCGGCGCTGACCGACTGCCGGGCTGAGCAAGCCAATCTTGGGAAGTCGACCTGGAATCAGGCGCGGCTGTTCGGCTGCGACTTCACGCGGGCGGTGCTGGATAGCGCGGTGCTCTATCGCGCGCGTCTGCAACTCTGCCGTTTCTACGGGGCCATGCTGGTGGAGGCGAATTTCGGCAATGCCACAGTGACGGACTGCAATTTCGACCGGGCTACTCTAACCCGCGCCAAATTCCAAAATACGGATGCGTCGCGGAGCAGTTTCACACGGGCCAATCTTGGCGGCGTGGACTTTCGCGAAGCCAAACTGTTGGGTTGCGATTTTGGAGGAGCGTTTCTGGTCGGCGCCCGTCTGGAAGGCGCCGTACTAACAACCGCCGATTTGCGAGCGGCCAACCTGAAAGGGGCACGGGGTTGTACTTCCGACCAGTTAGGACTCGCCCGGACAGATTGGTCTACGATCCTGCCGAATGGCCAGAACGGACCGTTCGTAAGGCGTTCCGGGGCGGAGAAGCCCGCACCGATGGGTACGCAGGCGATCAATTTCTAAGGAGCAGACGCACAACGGAGCTGGCTTCGCGCGGCGGAAGTCGTTCTTCCTCTTCGGTTTGGCGCCGCGCTCCGCGGCCCTGTGCGCTTCAACGAACCGCCAGTTCTTCGCCGGAGCGGCCTTTGACGACGAATGTCTTGCCGCGCGCCTCAACCGCGGAAACCCCAGCCAGGCCGGGCTTTGCCTCTACCAGAAACATCGTGTACGAGCGCGTGTGAGACTCGCCGGCGTCGGCAAAGGCGAATAACGGACGGCCGAAGATGGTTCCTTTGCGGGCGAGGATGGGGTAAGGCTGATGCAGACCCGTGGTGCCGAACTCGAGGCCGCGAGCCGCGGGTCTGCCTTGCTCCACGTGCCGCCAGGCGTTGAACCAGGGGTACTCGCTTGTCTTCCATACGTAGCCCAGCAAGAGACCTTTCCCGGGATGGAGCGCCGTGGTCCAGCCAGCCTCCTCGTCCACGACATAGGAGACGACGTTCGGGTTCGGGTCGTCTTTCAAGTGGCGAATGTCGACCGTGCGCGCGCCTTCCACCGCCTGGGGCCAGACAAAGCTGGGCTCCTCAGGGTTAGGCATCGGCGAGGATTGCGAAAAGCCCTTGCGGGCATTGGAGTCGACCACAGTGGTTTCGTCAAGAAACGGCGGGGCGATGCTGGGGTGCTGGACCAAGTTATAGACGCGGCCCAGGGGACCGATGTTCTTGACCGTTTCCGTCACGCTGACAATCGCGCCTTGAAGGTTCACCGTCCGGTGAATCTCGAGGTTCGCCATGGGCAGGTGTGCGTGCATGGAAGCGGAATTGGCCGTCTTGCCGGTGACCTGCCACGCGACCCGTGGAGCTTCGCCGTGGAAGGGCATTCCGTTGGTCTTTTCGGCTTCCGACGGGGCTCCCCAACGATCGAAGCAAATGAAATGCCCGCGCAGGCGGTTCGCCGCACCTCCAGTCTCTTCCCATGTAAACGGGTTGAGCGGGAGGGCTTTCAGTTGGAAGTCGACAATTGCCCCGCCGGCGGTTTCGATGCCTAACCGGGCGGCGGTATTCTCGAGGACAATTACTTCACCGAGCGCGGCGGCGGCCGCGAACGCAGTCAGCACAAACAGGCGCACCATAGCCCTACGATTGTACAAACCTGTTGGATCGGTGGGGGCTACTCTTCGGGGATGCCGCGGGCCAAGTCGTCTATGATCTCCCGCTCTTCGGCGGAGTACTTTT
This sequence comes from Bryobacterales bacterium, assembly GCA_016789925.1. Taxonomy (GTDB): domain Bacteria; phylum Acidobacteriota; class Terriglobia; order Bryobacterales; family Bryobacteraceae; genus JADLDI01. The sequence goes on from JAEUQD010000700.1 coordinate 20,923, forward strand.
CCTTGAACTCGTCGGAAGCCATGCGCGACCGGCGGGAGTCCGGACTCAACTGGCGGAGTTCCATCATCTCGCGGCGAATGGCGCGGCGGCGCGTGTCGGGCAGATCGTTCATGCGGCGAAACGCTTCGCGCATCGCCTGGCGCTGCTCGGGCGACAGTTCCTGGAAGTTGCGGAACCGGCGGGACAGATTCTCGCGCTCTTCGGGCGAGAGTTTCTGATAGCGCTCCAAGCCGCGCTCGAGTTCGGCGCGCCGCTTCGGAGGAAGATCGCCGAGGACTCGGCTGCGCTCGTCGGCCGGCATGCTGTTGAGGCGTTCGACCATGCGCAACCCCTGGGGGCCGCCGGGCCGGCCTTTGGGCCGGTGGGGACCACGGGACATACCTGGCTGAGCCGCCAAGACAGACGGCCCCAGGAAGGCAGCCACGAGAACCAGGATTGCGAACAGCCGTTTCATCTCCCTACACCTTATCGCTGTTGGAAAGGCCAAGTTGCTCGAGCATCTCCAGGTCGTGCAGGGTGCGTTCGACCTGCTCGACATCGATGGAATCCGCCTGGGCCTTGGGTCCTGGTTCCGGCATGGACGGAGCGCGGAATAGCGCCACGGCCAGCACGGCCAGCCAGGCCGCCGCCAGTGGCATTGCCGGCTTCCAAGTCCAGACGCGGGCACCGGGCAGAACAGCCCGCCACCAGGGTTGTACCTCTTCCTGTTCGATGCGCGCGTAGAGACGGGCCGTGAAATTCGGAGTCACCTGCGGCGGCTCCCACACGTCGAGCGCGGCCCACACCTTCTGCTGAGCCTCGACAGTCCGGGCGCAGTCGGGACACACGGCGAGATGACGCTCCACCTCGGCTGCCAATGCCGGCGGCAGGTTGCGCTCACAATAGCCGAGCAGCCACGCCGCCCGCTCTTTATCCTGCAATAAACACGCCATCGACATCTCCTTTCCGGCTCATACGTTCATGTGAGCCAGCTTGGCCCGAAGCGTTTCATAAGCCCGGAATAGCAGCGACTTTACCGCTGATTCGGAACACTCTAAGATCTGCGCAATCTGGGAATATTCGAGATCTTCGTACTTATGCATCAGTACGGCCGCGCGCTGCTTGTCCGGGAGCGCTTCAATGGCCCGCCGCACTTCCGCCAGGCGTGCCGAACGGACCATACGCTGCTCAACCGAAGGGTTGGTGTCGGCCACCTGACGCTGCGGCCCGCCTTCGAGGACCTCCTCATCCAGACTCTCCTGCGTCTTTTCGTTCTTCGTGTCGCGAATCCAGTTCAGCGCCAGGCGCGTGGCGATCCGAAATAGCCAAGTGGTGAACTTGGCTGTGGGCTCATAGGTTTCGCGCGAGCGGTAGACGCGAAGAAAGACCTCCTGCGCGAGTTCTTCGGCGACGGCCTGGTTCTGAACCATGCGGTACAAAAAGTGAATCACGGGCACGCGGTGCCGTTCGAGCAGCATCGCGAAACTGCGCTGGTCGCCGGCACGGACCTGCAACATCAGTTCCGCATCGCGTTCGAGGACGCCCGCGTCGAGCACTGCCCGGCTCAGTGCGAGGGAGGCCGCCATATCCTGTTCAACACCAGCCATTGGAGAATGTTGCGACTACTTACAGCCCGAACTCCTTCCACCAGGTGCGCTGCATCCAAACGGCCAGTCCGGCGGCAACCACAGCCAGGACGAGCACCATGGGCCCGGGGTGGGCCAACAGCCAAAGCCCGAGCGGGAACGCCGCTGCGGCCAGACTGGCGCCGGCCAACGGGTTGCCCCGAATCACTCCCGGTACGATCCAGATCAGCACCGCACCCGCGGCGGCCCAGGGCGATAGCACCCAGAAACCACCGATCAGCAAGAGCGTGGCCGGAACTGCTCCCAGCTTAGCGCCGACGATCGAGCACTGCACTGCAATGAGGCATGCCACGGCCAGGGCAGCTCCCAACGGGCCCGCCACCCGCCCGGCGATCCACGCCGCCAAAGCGCCCACCACCAGGTGAGCCGCCCACATCCCTGCACGCCGCCATTGCATCACTTAGAACTCACCCCCAGTGGATAGGTTGCTAACTTCGTATACTGTGAACCACCTGGACCGGTCTTACTCAGGTAAAGGTGGAAGGATTCGGCGGTGAAAGCGCCGAAGGCTGCTGAATCGATCTGGGCGACCTCCTGCCGCAATGCGATCAGTTCCTGGCGCTCGATCCCGTCGAGGCGAGCCAAGGTCAGGTGAGGGCTGAACGGTCGATTTTCCCGTGGAACGCCGAGGCGTTCCACGACGGTCTCGGTTTCCGCGGCCAACGCAGCCAAATCCGGCGGCGCCGCGACGCCGATCCAGAGAATGCGCGGCTGGTGAGGGTTCGGGAACCATCCCAAGCCGTTCAACGCAATTTCGAACGGAGCAGGACCGGCGATACCACGCAGGGCTTGTTTCATCTCGTCGAGCCGGGCGTCCGGCCACTCACCGATAAATTTTGTGGTAATGTGCAGGTTCTCGGCGCGAGACCAGCGAACAGCCGCCAATGGGCGCAACCGGCCGATCAATTGCCCCAATTGTTCTCTGAGAGCCTCCGGAAGATCGATACCGACGAAAAGCCGCATGCGCAAGCGTTATTCTCGAACGAATCGCGGTGAGGTTTCAACGCCGCCGTTTGCCGACCGGCTGAGTGCGGCCGAATTGAGGCATCTTCCGGTTGTTCCGCGGCCGTTCTACGCGCGAGACTCGGCGACGGTTGCACGCGATCTGCTCGGGTGCATCCTGCACCACGAAACGGCGCAGGGTCCGCGAGCCGGGCGGATTGTCGAGGTGGAAGCCTATCTTGGCCTGGAGGATTTGGCGGCGCACGCCTCGCGCGGACTGACCGGCCGCACCAAGCCGCTGTTCGGTCCACCGGGACACGCGTACGTCTACCTCATCTATGGCATGTACGAGTGCCTGAACCTGGTGGCGGAGCCGGACGGCATTCCGGGTTGCGCGCTGATCCGGGCACTGGAGCCTGTCACGGGCGTGGAAGCGATGCGCCACTCCCGGCCGACGGCGAGACGCCTCGAAGATCTATGCGCCGGACCCGGACGGCTGACCATCGCCATGGAGATCACCCGCCGTCACAACGAGATGGATGTCACGCACGGAGAGTTGACGGTGAGACGGCCCTTGGATGATGGGCGGGACGAGATCGCGGTTTCGCCGCGGATTGGCGTCAATCAGTGCGTGGATTGGCCTCTCAGGTTCTATTTCCGGAACAACCCGAACGTCAGCCGACGGTAGAACTACCGGACCCAACTCACGGAGAAGCCCTGCTGGCCGGGGTTCACGATCTCGGTCTTCACTTTGGGATCGTTGGCGATACGATCCAGGAAATCGCGCATCGGGCTCGGGTGAGAGGTGACGTTGTGCGCGGCAATGACACCGCCTTTGCGCATCTTGGGCAGAACCAACTCATAGTATCTCAGGTAGTCCGGTTTGTGCGCGTCGATAAAGACAAAGTCGAGGGGACCTTCCACCTTGGGTGTCTCGACGAGGGCGTCGCCGAGGCGGGCATCGATGAGAGCAGCCAGGCCGGTGGCGCGGAAGTTCGAGGTGGCCGTAGTGTATCGCGCTTTGTCGATTTCGAGAGTGACGAGCCTGCCGCCGGTCTCGCGCAAGCCGAGCGCAATCCACATCCCGGAGTACCCTGTGGAGGTTCCGATCTCGAGGGCTTTGCGGGCTTTTGCCTGGCGAACCAGGCCGCGCAGGTATTCGCCTTCGGCGGGCTCGATGTTGGCGTAGAGCTGCCCCGGCGTTGTCCTCATCCGTTCCAGAAAGGACAACACGTCGGTGTCCGACATCGAGGCCGCGGCGGCAGCAACGAGGATACACGCAAATCCGATGCGCATATCCTAAGTGTACGCGCAAAACACAAGGGCCCGGCGCCGCTCATGGCGGGACCGGGCCAATGTGCGCTCGCGCTGCGATTGCTCTTAGGAACCTTGAGTAGCAGCAGCCGCCATCGAGCTCGACACCTTGCTGAAGATGGTAGTGATGCTGTCGGCGACGTTGGGCATGATCGCGCCCGCCGCTACCGCGACGAAGCCGGCCATGAGTGCATACTCGATTAAGTCCTGACCCCGGCGGTCTCTCCAAAGCCGAAGCAGCCATGCGTAGTGAGTGATCTTGTTCATCGTTCTTCCTCCAAAACTAGCGGTCTGGTAACGATAGTAACTGCAGTTGAACGGGTGGGAAATCAGCATGATCGCTGAGTTGCCTGGTCTTGATTACCTCAGAACACACCACGATTTGACGAACTCGGGGAGGCCAGCCATGGTTAGCCGGGGCTTCTCCAGCCACCGTCCCGGCACGTCCGGCCAGGGTTCCGACCCACCGGTGACCACAATCGCATCGGCCCGGCTGAGAAACATCCGGGCGGATTGTTTGAGATCCTGAACGCGGAAATCCGCAATACTGACATAGAGATCGGGAACGATGAAGTTGAGGATGCTGTTGGATTCGATCAGCGCGTTGGGGGCCTGCGCAATGAGTTCCTTCAGACGTGGGAGTGCATAAGCAAGCTCCCCTACCGCGGTACGGACCCAGAAGGCGCGTTGCGCGCCCGCACCCAAATAACGGCCACTGTCGGTTTTGTCGGCACCTTGCTGCTCGTCAATGGCAAAGGGATGGTCGAGCCCATCGGCGCAGGTACAATCCTCCCCGACTGTTGCGCAGATGCCATGGCCGTGCTGGGTGACCTTGAAGGCCCACCAGGGGCCTGGGCATCCCCGCAGGATCTCTTCCATCGCCGTGGTTTTGCCGATGTTCCGGCTATGTCCGCCCACGACCACTAGCATTTTCCAACTCCTGTAGCCGGCGCTCAAGTTCTTTTAGTTCTTCCCGCATGGCCGGTAGCTTGCCGAATACGGCCAACTGCTCCAGGTATTGCTTGAGTGGCCGTGCGGGCGTTCCCCAAACGACTTGGCCGCCGCGCACGATCTTGGATGTGAGGATACCCGCGCCACTCCCAATTATGGCTTTAGACTCGATGCGCGCCTTATCCCCAACTCCTACTTGGCCGCCCACCACGGCGTAGTCCTCCACGACGACGCCACCGGAAAAGCCGGTTTGCGCCGCGATCACCACGTGTTTGCCGATCCGGCAGTTGTGGGCGATGTGGACCATGTTGTCGATCTTGGTGCCATCGCCGATTTCGGTGACGCCCAGCGCCGCGCGATCGACACAGGTGTTCGCGCCCAGTTCGACGTCGTTGCCGATCACTACCTTGCCGACCTGGGGGAATTTCTCGTAGCGGCCTCCGGTCATCACAAAACCGAAGCCATCCGCGCCCAGGACGCAGCCGGAGTGGAGAATGGCGCGGTCGCCGATTTCGACGTTGTCATAAATGGTGACGTTGGGGTGAAGGCGGCAGCCTGCGCCCAGTTTCACCTCGTTGCCGATCCGGCAGCCCGTGCCGATGATCGATCCGGCCCCAATTCGCGTCCCTTCACCGATGCTCGCGTGGGGGCCGATGCTGACGTTTTCGCCCAGTTCCGAGCCCATCCCGATGACGGCGGAAGGATGAACCCCCGCGGGAACGGGCCGGGGCGGGACGAGCCTGGTGACGGCGCGGGCAAACGCACCACGAGGGTCGGCCACACGGATCAGGGTGCGGCCGGTGGAGTTGTCGAAGTCGTTGGGGACCAACAGGCAGGCAGCTTGGGAACGCGCGGCGAAGGCGCTCGCCTTCCGCCCGGCGACAAACGCGACTTCGCCGGCGCCGGCGGATTCGACGCTGGCGACGCCCGTTACATCAACGTCGTTCCCTTCCCAGGCAGCTTGGAGCCATTCGGCGAGTTCACTTGCTTTCATTGAGCCATCTCTTTCTCATCGTAAGGGATGGGCAGATGTGGCTAGATCCGGCCACCAGAGCCACTCGTTGGAGTCGAACATGCCGACGGCGATGCGCTTACCGAGAGGCAACAAAGCGCGCGGACCCTTGCCTGGGAAGAGGTGGGAGATCGGGGGACCGAACGCTTGTCCAAATCCGGGGCGGCCCGTGCCTTGCCAGAAAATCACTTTGTGGGAGACATGGCCGGCGGCGAGCAGGTCGAGTCTACCATCGCCGTCGATGTCGTGCAGGAGAAGATCGCGGATTTCGTCGGCGGTCGTCTCGCCCTTCTTGCTGGTACCGGTGCGGTAAGAGCCATTGAAACGAAACCGGCCGGCCTCATTGCGGAAGACGGTGACGTTATCGGATGGCCCACGATTGCCCACGACGACGTCGACGAAACCGTCGCGGTCGAGGTCAGCCGCTTTCAGGTGATAGGGGATGTGGCCCTGCGAGTGGAACTGCTGGTGACGGTGAAAGCCTCCGTCCTTGACGCCCAACCATACCTCGACGAGGTTGGAGGAGTAGATGGTGAAGGCGAGGTCAGCGATGCCATCGCGGTTGAAATCGGCCACGGCTACATCGCGCGGACCGGGCGGGAGCGGGTAGAGCTTCGGCGTGAAGCGGCGTCGACCGTCATTATGTAGGAGGACGAAGAAGTCGCTGGACCAGGCGACTGCAACGAGATCCGGCTTGCCGTCGCGGTCCGCATCAAGGGAGGCGATCGAGGTCAGGCCTGGCGTGGGATAGATGGGTTGGCCGGTGGGCGTGCGCTGTTTGTCGTAAACATGGTCGCCGGGAATCGCGATGGCCGCAGCGGACGCCAGGAAAGGAGCTTGTGCCTGGCCCCAGAGGATCGACAGGTGACGGTTATCGTTGGCCTGGAAGTTCACGACCGCAAGGTCCAGGAAACCATCGGCATCGAGGTCCTGAACCAGCGCGGTGTAGGGTCCAAAGCCGACATGGAAATCCTGACGGCGGACCGGTTCCGGAGTGCCTTCGGTGAAATAGACGGTCACGGTGTCGTTGGCCGGGCGCTTCTCCGTGGGCAGAAGGAGTTCGCCGCGGCAGACGATGACAAGGTCGGGATGGCCATCGCGATTGAGGTCGCCGCTGGCCAGATGGTAGGGGCCAGATGCGGTGGGATGGGCCGCGGCGACACCGGCGAGGAAAAAGAGCAGGAAGCGCATTTGACTAGTCTCTGGAACTGGCAAACAGCTTGACTCGCGCACGGTGGCCCGCCCGCAGTTTCTCGTCGCAGGTGTAGAGGACGGAGTTTGTTGCTTCGGCCAGGGCGATGTAGGTGGCATCGTAGGCGGTGAAGTTGTGCCGGAGTTCCCAGATGCGGCCGGCCAGGGGCGTGTGTGAATAGCGTTCGGCGGGCAAGGCAGCGAGCCCCGCGATGAATTGCGCGGCGCGATGAGCGTCGATTCGATGACCGGCCACCAGTCTACGCATCGCGCTGATTACTTCCACGTCGATCAAATGGGGAACGAGGAACGAGTCGTCCCGCGCGGCGAGTTCGTTTCGAATCTCGACGGCGAGGATGCCGTTGGTAAGGAGTTCGACGACGACGGAAGCATCGAGGACGATCATCGCTGGTCGCGCAGTTCCCGGATCACTTGCGCGGCAGACCGTTTGGATGGGATCGGCTTCGCCTGTTCGGTGCGATCGAGCCATTCCTGCATTGATGGCCGGTCGGCCACGCGCGACAGTTCTCTCTTGACGAAGTCGGAAAGGCTCATGCCTTCGCGCGCGGCCCGCGACTTGAGGGTGGCGTGCACGTCGTCCGGCACATCGCGCACCTGGATCATTTTCGACATGCTTCGAGCATAGGAACATGTGCAGCACATGTCAATATCGGTTAGCACACCAGAAGCTCAGCGATAGCCGCCACGGCCGTACGGGTCCCTTCCTGGTCCGGGCGGGGTTGGGCGAGGCGACCGGCCTGGTCGTCGAAGCGGCGCGGGAAAGCGATTGCGGTGTGGTGAGCGGGCCGGTGGAGCATGTCGGCCATGCTGTTGTAGCCAGCGCCGGTGATGACGTGAGCCGCCTGGGCGACGAGGTTCGTGGCTGGGTAGTAGTCGAAGGCTCCGTCCCAGGGACTCACGATGGCCAAGGAACTTCCTTCGGGCTTGTGTGTGCCGGCTTCGGCGACCAGTTGATTCACTTCGCTTTGCACGCCGCCGTGGACCACCAGCCAGGCTTTGCCTGAATCGAGAATGCGTTGAAGGTTGGCGGGGACAGGAGTGTTGACGGCGCCTGGGCGGAGGCGCACCGGGCCTGGGAGATGTACCACATCGTTGGCGACGCTCACAGCTTGTTGGTGGTCCGCGGAGAGGGGTTCGAGGACGATCACGCGCGCGAACCCATCCAACTTCCCGGCGGCTCCGAGTCCTTCGAGATAAGTTTCCCAGCGCAGGCGGCGCGCCATGTAGACGCAGCGGATGTCGCAGCGGAACCATTCGCCGCGAAGGCCCCAGGGGAAGGTGTCGAACACGGCGAGGTCCGGGTTGATGGCCTCGAGGTAGGCGGGCGCGTCCTGCAACCACTGGGCGGAAGCGATGGCGGTGATGGGAAAGCGGGCGGCGTGGGCGATGCCCTCGGCAAACGGCGAATTGGTGACGATGCGGGAGGAGACTCCGAAGGCGCGCAGTTCGAGGCAGACGGCGAGCGCGCGGTTGAGATGGCCGAGTCCGGAGCCGGGAGCGAAGTAAAGGACGCGGGGGTGCATCAGGCGCTCGCGAGAGTGAGCAATTCGAGCAGAGCTTCGATCTCGCGGTCGAGGGTAAAACGCGTGGCCACCGCCTGGTGAGCGCGATGGCCCATGGCCCGTGCTTCGTCACGGGAAAGGGCAAGGGCCCGCTGAGTGGCGAGAGCAGCGGCTTCTCGATTCTCAGCGGGAAAAAGAAAGCCGGTTTCGCCGTCGGTAACGATCTGGCCCATCGCGCCGGCGTTGGAAGCAATCGGCGGTACTCCGCAGGCCATCGTTTCCAGGAGCACGTTGGGCATGCCGTCGAAGCTGGAAGGGAGCGCGACGAAGTCGCAGGCGGCGTAGAGGGCGGCGAGTTCGGCGGGAGGCGAAAACGGGATGCGGACGTTGGGGGGAGCGAGCGCGGGGTCGTCAAGAATGCGGGCGCTCAGCGAATCGACCTGGCCCACGATGAGCAAGGCGAGTTGGTCTAGCAAGCCCGCGTCGCGGACAGCTTCCAGCCAGAGGGTGACCCGCTTCTTGGCCTTGAGATCGCCGAAGAGGCCCACGACCCGCCGGCTTCCAGCCTGGAGGAGCGCACGAATCTCGTCGCGGCGGGTCTCGTCGGCCGGCAGCAAACGCCAGCGTGCGGCATCGATGCCGTTGGGAGTCCAGCGAACGGGCTTACCCGGATAAAGGCAGGCCACGCGGTTCGCTTTTTCGGGAGAAACCGCTCCGACGGCCCGCGCACGGGAAAGAGCTTCGCGCACCCAGCCACCACGGCGGGGAAGGAACCAGTCGCGGTCTAAATCGTTGCCCCGAATCAGGACGGCGCACCCGGCGTTCAGCCAGGCGCCGAAGGTAGCGGCGATAAAGCCCGCCCATGACGCTCCAAAACCGACGGTGCAGACGTAGGGCTCTTTGGCGTGCCGTTCGGCCACGGTGGTCCAGGCGAGGTTGGGACCCATGGCGTCGACGAGATCGCGGCCGACACGGAGATCGGCCCCGTTGTCGCGAGGCTCGATGAGGAGCGGCGCCGCGCCACGCTCCATGGTGAGTACGTCCACGATCACGCCGCGACGCCGCAACCCGCGGACCTGCCGTGCGCAACTGACCGCCATGCCACCTTTCGCCGGAGGGTACCGTTCAGTGACCCACAAGACGCGGCGGCCGGTCATGTCTCCATCGGGTCGTAGTCGGTCAATTCCTTGCGCGGGCGCTGCGCTGCGTA
>JAEUQD010000255.1 GCA_016789925.1 Bryobacterales bacterium
AAGCCTCGCCGCACAGTCCGCTATGTGATTCTTTCGGACTTCACACTCCGGGACGGCAAGATAATCAGCCAAAGAGATACGCCGTCGATTTCGCAGTTTGCGTTTGCCAGGATGGCATTGGGGTTTCCCGGGTGCTTACTCGCGCTCACTCCGTTGTTCCGGCCGATCCTTCGGAGCAAAATGTGCGCGAAGCTGCTCGACTACCGGGCACGGCCGGTCAGGCGAGCAGTTTCTGAGCCAGCGCCAACGGCGGACACTCCGCATCGGGCGGGAACCACCTAACGATGTCCTCGAGGACGTTGCGCGCTTCGGCGGTATCGCCCGTGCGGCGCTTGAAGGTGGCGTAGCTCACCGCTGCCCGCAAGTGCAGCAGCCTGCACTCGGCTTGCTGCGCCTGCTGGATCGCCCCGGCCAACTCGGCCTCGGCTTCCTCCTGGCGTTCCTCCCCGTAGGCGGTAAGCAGCGCCTCGGCCCGAACGCGCCGCGTTTCCGGTTCATAGCACCGGCCCTCAGTGCTACGCACCAGCTCCAGCGCGTCGTCGCACAGTTGCAGAGCCTCCGCTGTTTCCCCATGCGCGAGCAGGGCCTCCGCCAGTAGAGTGAGGCAGTAGGAACGGTCGACCCTGGATCCCATGGCTTCCTGGAGGTTGATGCTGTTCCGGATTTCGGCGATCCCTTCAGCGTACTTTCCAAGGTGAGCCAACGCCGATCCATGAACCACACGTCCCCACTCGACAATCAACGGATAACCATGACTCTGCCCGAGCGCCATGGCGGATTCCAGATGAGGGCACGATTGGGCATGATCGCCCCGCGTATGAAAGATCCACCCAACCCAGAACGTCGCGTACGCGAGGCTGTGCGGATGCGCCAGCCGGTTGGCGAGCGCCAGCGACTCAGCCGCCTTTTCCATCGACAGATCGAGGTGCCCCATCAGCGTGAGCAGCCGCGCCAGCATGCTGAGTGAGGTCACCAATGGGTCCAGAACATACAGTGACCCGCGAAACTCGTGTTTGCTGACCGGCGCAAGTTCGAAGATTCCCTCCAGCGCCTGGCGGGCCTCCGGCAGCCGGCCAAGAAACGCCAGTGTAGTCCCGAGGGCATGCAGGGATTCGACGATCGCGGGCGGGTACTGGAGGGCGTCCGCGGCCTTCCTCATCTCCATCGCCGTTTCCAGCGCCTCAGTTAAGCGGCCTCCATTGACTTCGCAGGTGTGGATGCCCCAGAGAACAGGTACCAACCTCCGGATGTCGCCCAACTTGAGGCAAAGCTCGCGCGAGCACCGGTGCGTCCTTTCCGCCTCCGGGGCCGCATAGCCCCGCGTGGACATCAGGGCCATCCCCAGCGTGAGCGAAAACCGAAGCTCTTGCTCATCGCGCTCCTTGGAATCGCTGACGGCAGCCAGGGAGCGAAGACCACGTTCGCACAGAAGCGCCGCCTCCGGATAGGCAAACACACTCGCCGCACCGCGCGCCGCCCGCAGGAAGTAATGCGCCGCCTGTCCATAGTCCCGTCCGGATTCGAACAACATGGCAAGGTCGGCGGCCATCGTACGCGAAGCATCGCCGGCGAACCCCGACAGAGCGCGAGCCACTGTAAGGCTGCTGGCGGAGCGGCGGGACGGCGTGAGCGACGCGTACAGTGCATTCTGATAAAAAGCGTGAATGAATCGGTATCGCACCGAGAGCTGGACACCCGGCTGATCGCGTTCCCCGATCTTTCGCACCAACCGGTGGACGGCTTCCAACTCAGCCAGGCGTTCCTCGACAGCGACGGGATCGAAGGAAAGAACCGACGCCACTACCGCCGAATCGAACTCCATTCCTTGCACCGAACCGCACAGCAGGATGGACCGGTCGTCCTCCCCAAGGGAAGCAATCTTGAGGTTGATCATGGCCTGAGTCCCTGCCGGGATGACTTTGCGGACCTCCGCGGTGCTCTGGCTCAGTATCCATTTCCCGTTGTCCTCCGCCAGCACTTTGGTCTCGACGAGGTAGCGCAGAAGGTCTGTCAGAAAAAGCGGGTTACCTTCTGTTCTTTGATAGACCACGTCGACAAATTCCCGCGGAAAACTATGTCCCGCGAATTTCATCTCGATGTAGGCCTTCACGTCCTTGGGTTCGAGCAGTCCTAGGTGAACGTTTCGCCCGGCAGTCTGATGCTCCAAGGCCAGCTTCTGGGGAAGGAACGGGTGGCCGGGCGTCTGAACCAGTCCGGGCTGGTAGGCCACGAGAATCAGGAGGCGGACATTTCGCAGGCGCGAGCCCAGATACGCCAGCAAATCGCATGTGGATGCATCGGCCCAATGAAGATCGTCGAGAAAAAGGACCACCGGCAGGGTCCCCGACAAAGCCTCGAAGAATGCAAGGAACTCGCGCCGCATCCGCTCATGGGAGCCGGACTTGGGTTCGGCGGCGTCCGCCGATGGCGCGACTTGCCTGTACCAGGAGGGTGCGGCTTTCCTCAGTAACTCGGCCGCCTCCGCTCCCGATTCCGGACGGCAAAGATCATCCAGCGCGTCCAGCATCGGAGCGAACGCATCGGTCTGGGCAAGACGTTGCGAGCACCGCCCCCGCGACACAATGGCCGAACCCTTGACCTCCAGATCGCGCAGGAACTCCTCCACCAGGGTCGTCTTACCCATCCCTGCATCCCCGGAAACGCTCAGCATCAGCCCGGTTCCCTGCGAAACTGCTCCAAAGGCCGTTTGCAGTTGGTGCGTCTCATGTTCCCGGCCTACTGACTGGCTGGGCGGAACGGGACTCGCTCTTACTTGCGGTGCCACCTGGGCTCTCCAGGCGAACCGCGGAACATAGGCGCCCCTCGGCAGGTCGATTGCGATCGAATCCGACTGCCCGCTCTCCGAGTAATACTCGGCCAGTTTGCCCCGCAAACGCCCTGCCATGATTCGCACGATCGGATCCACCTGAGGACTGTACGACCGGGGACGGCCGAATGCCTCGACTCCAATGACGTGCTCTTTCAGTTGGTACGATCTGCCGGCAAGCGTCGTCTCAACGCAGAACCGCAGAAAGGCGCTCAGCCGCTGCGAGTCGCGAAACACGGGGGCGGACAGGATGCGTTCCAACTGGGCCGCGACTTGGCCGGATGGCGGCTGCGCGGCGGCATGGGCTGGCGATGAGGACATGGGAACGTTGACATCGATGTTACCGTAACCTACTTCTCTACGGCGCCGGATTCCCTCATAGTGGACACACCAGAAAAAGAAAGGGTCCTATGCCGGAAACAATTACCTATATCAGCAATGGAACGCCAATTCACGCCGAACTCTTCACGCCGCCGGGGAAGCCTCGCGGCGCGGGGGTCGTGATCGCACACGGATCCGACGGCGTGACAGACAACTTGAACGGGCCGTGGGCGGAGATGATGCGGGATTACGGAGCCGCCCTTTCCGATGCCGGATTCACCGTCCTGCTTCCGCACTACTTCGAAAAGACCGGCACTGCCCCTGGTCCGCCGGCGATGCTCGCGATGTGGATGCACTTACAGGCTTGGCAGCAGGCGCTTGGGGACGCAGTGGCTCATCTCGAAACGCTTTCCGCGGTCGCTCCTGGGCGTATTGCGCTTCTCGGCTTTTCCTTGGGTGGCCATTTGAGCCTGCGTTTGCGGGACCGCGTGCCGGTTTTGGTCGAGTTCTTTGCGCCCTATCTCACGGGCTTGGGAACCGCCCCGTCAACCGCGCCACACATCCAGATTCACCATGGCGCCGCCGACCGGCTAGTCGACTTCGCCAACGCGGAGCAGATTTCCGAAGTACTGCGGAACGAAGGCGTGAGGACCGATCCCTACCGCTATGAAGGAGCGGGACATGGGTTCAAGGGATCCGACCCGAAAAACGCGGAAGCACGCCGCTTATCGAAGGAACGAACACTCGAGTTTGTTGCGGCGCATCTGTGACCGTCCCACATGGTGTTGTTCAGATTCGTCACCGTCACTTCCCCAGGACACTGGTCCAGACGGGACTCACAAATAGATACACGTAAGAGTTCGGTGGAGGCGCTCCTTCAATCAGCGTCAAGACCAGCGGGCCCCGATCCTCGGGCTTCAACTCCATCGCGGAATAGAATGCGGGTCTCCGGTTCGCGTCCATGGCGCCCACCTCGATTCGATAGCTGCGGCCTTCAATAACCTGGAACTGGACAATCCCGGTCGCCGGCGTCGGACCGGCGCGATTCACAACGCTGTCGCCCTCCGCGTCCCGTACGATCACGCGCGCCCCCGGAAACGGTTCCCCCGTTGCCTTCCGGACCAGCAATTCAACACGCCTCTCCGCCAGCGGGGGCGGCAGAATCCACACCCCAGGCAGCAAAACGTCCATCCCTCGCTCGACTCGGATGGTCATAGCCTCCACCTTGCTCGCCTTGCCCGGATAGTAGCTCGCCTGGTAGGGCAACGCAGGCATATATCGGTTCGGTCCGGTGGGTCGCGGTACACCCAGCGGGTTGATGACGACATAGTACTCG
>JAEUQD010000286.1 GCA_016789925.1 Bryobacterales bacterium
TGTCGGGGAAATCGAGCCTCTTGCCGAGGGCCGCGCCTGGATGGGCCTACAGGCCAAGAGGAACGGACTCATCGATGAACTAGGCGGGCTGGACCGCGCCATCGAACTGGTCCGCCAAAAGGCGGGCATTCCGGCCGGCGACAAAGTACAGATTGTGCTCTACCCCAAGCGCCGCTCTCTCATTGAGCAACTCATGAAGTCCTCCGAAGAATCCACGGTCGAAGTCCTGGCCTGGCGCCGCCTGCACGAGATGCTCCGCAAAGCCGGCCTCGATGCGGGCATGGACGCCTTGCTCACCGAAGGCTATCTGAAGATCGCCCCCTATCAAATCCGCTTCCGGTAATACTCCAAGTTCGCCGGATGCCCGCTTCCGCGCGCTGAATGGCCGCCGGTGAGCTACCGCACCGCGGTCGCCCGCTGGCACGCCTGCGCCAGCCGCAGAAACACCGTCCGCTCCTGCTCCAGGCTCCCGTTCGGATCCGGCGCCCGGTGCCCCTTGGCCGTGTTGATCTGCGCCTTCAACGTCGGGTATCCCTTCCCTTGCGTCTCGAACTCAGTTACGAACTCGCGCCAAGCCGCCGCCAACTCCTGAATGGTCCGGGCCGCACGCAGTTGCTGCGACGCCTCTTCACACCGTTGGCCAACCGCCTGCCGAGCCTGATCCACTTCCCGGGCCGCCTCTGTCCGCCGCGCCACCGCCGCCGCGCGCACTCCGTCCAGATGCTGGCACGCCGTCGTGAAGACGGTCTTGTGCTTGTCGCTGGTCTTCTTGCACAGGTTTATCAGGTCGTCCAGCGCCTTCAGCAAATCCGTCAGGCCCTTGACGATCGCCTTCCCCGGTTCCTTCGCCTTGGCGAAGTCCATCTCGGCATCCCCCACCTTCCGGATCGCCTCCGAGATCCCGGTCGCCTTCAGCCCCGCGTTCTTAGGCTGCTTCAGCACCGCTTTCCAGTCGTCTACGCGCCGCCGCCATTCGTCTACTTTCGCCATATTCCGCGATTATGACACGCCTGTCACGACAGCGGAACCTCGACATACTCCAACGCCCACTCCTTCATATAGCGAACCCGTTTCGGATCCACGCGATACAGAATGAATTCCGGATTATCCACACTCCCGAGATACGCCCGCAGCAGCGGATTCGTGTCCCAGATCGACTGCCGCACCCCAGCGTCCGTTACCAACTCGGCTGTGCCCGTAATCCGCACCTGGTCGTGATCCGGCGTGAGGTAGCAGAGTTCCACGCGCGAGTTGCGCGCCAACTCGTCCGTCTTGCCCGAACTCCGTAGCGATGCCACATACACCGTGAACTCCTCGGTCCGCACCGGCGACACCGGGCGGACACTTGGCTGTCCGGCGTCGGCGGAGGCGAGCATCGGGAATCGGTCGGCCTTCAACACGGCAAGCGCCAGCGTGCGGGCTTCTTCAGGGGTAGGGGTAGGTGGCAGTTTCATGGGCCGATAATCAGGATAATGTACCTGCGGTGGAGCCTGCTCTTCGCGGCCACAGTGGCGGCGATCCTGATCCCCTTCTTCCTCTTCGGCGAATCGATCGAAGCCTGGGCCCACGCGACGCTCAACACGGCGTCCGCACGGTGGCTGGTGGCCGCGGCCGTGGGCGGGCTGCTGGCCTTCGATATCTTTCTTCCCGTCCCTTCCAGCCTCGTCAGCACCGCTGCCGGCGCGCTCCTCGGCTTCTGGGGTGGACTGGCCACTTCCTGGATTGGCATGAGCGCCGGCTGTGCGCTCGGCTACGCCCTCGGCGGCAGCATGCCAGCGCCCGAACGCGAGGGTATGCAGAAGGCGTGGGCGCGCTACGGCGATTGGGCGCTCATCCTGTTTCGGGCCATCCCGGTCCTTGCCGAAGCCTCTGTCTTCTTCGCCGGCGTGAGCCGCATGCCGCGCGCCCGGTTCGCCGCCCTCGTCGCCGTTTCCAACTTCGCCATCTCGGCCGTCTACGCCGGCGCCGGAGCGTTTTCCGCCGAACGCGATACCTTTCTCTGGGCGTTCGCCGGCGCCATTCTCCTTCCCGGCGCCGGACTCCTCATCTGGCGCAAACGGTAGTCACGCCCGGTCGCGGGACGGAGTCGGGAAGCTCAAGAGGCCGACCCACGGCACTTTGGCGACGGCGGGAGTAGAGTCGAGGAATGGCGCGGGTGCGCGAAGGTCCCGTTTCCATTCCCCGCTCATCGAACCGGACGGGCCGATTTCCGGCATCCGGCTCTCCGACAGACTTCACGGGAAAGCCCACGCAGGCTCGCTTGACCGGGCGCAGCGGTGGACGCCGAGGACTCCGAAGATGGTTTCCGTGGAGAACCGGCGGGTCCCGCGGACCCCGCTGGACAAGTGGCGGCGGCGCAGAAACGACCGCACCCGTTGCTCGACATAGCAATTCACGATGGTGTAGGCCCGGCTGACCGAGCCCTGGCGGAAGTAATTCTGCCAGCCACGCAACGTCGCGTTGAGGCGGTTGCGGACCTCGGCCCACGGCGCGGTAACGCACGGGCGCAGTAAGTCGTAGACCGCCGCTGTCAGGCGTTGGATGCTTTTCTTCGAGGGGCGGGCGGCGGTATAGCGATGTCCGGTTTTCCACCAGTACCGGGGACCGAACGTACAGCCGAGAAAGTCAAAGTCCTCGTGCAGGGCGTCGCGGACGCTGGTTTTGATCTCGTTGAGAGTTAGTCCGAGGCGCGTCATCGTCTGCTGCGTCCAAGCGCGTGCCTGTTGGGCCGCCCATTGCTGGACGGACCGTTGGGTCAGGATCACGAAGTCGTCGGCATAGGAGACGATTTCGGCTCTCCAGATCTGACTCTTTCCCTGGAGCCGGAAGTATTTCAGAAACCGGTTCAGATAGAGGTTAGGCGCCCGCGGACCTGCTTTTCGAGGCCTACTCGAGCTTCACTCGCGTTGCGGCCTGCGGATTTGCTCACCCACCTTTCAGGTGTGGGC
>JAEUQD010000394.1 GCA_016789925.1 Bryobacterales bacterium
GTGGGGTCGCCGAAGCCGCCGAGCGCGGAGGCGATGGGAAGTCCGCCGAGAACCGAGGCGAGGGTAACGGCGATCAGGACGAGTGCGCCGCCGGGAATGGGTTCAAGAATCGAGCCCGCGATCGTCGCCAGAAAGATGCCCACCAGGCGCCAGCCTTCGGGGTTGACGGTCGCTGGTTTGGGGAATAGATAGACAACGCCCAGGTAGATGGCAAGGAGTATGGCGAATCCACGAATGCGTTGCTTGACGGTTTTGGGCGAAGCTTCAGACACAAAGATGGCAATTATACCTTGACGGTTGTTAAGATCGGGCTGTGATGCGGCTGGCGGTTTGTTTATTGGTAGTAGCGTTGTGCCCGGCGGAGACGCTGACGGAGCGGTCGCGCCGCTACTGTACGGAGCTGATCAAGATCGACACCAGCAATCCGCCTGGCAACGAAACACCGGCCGCGGAGTACATCCGGCGCGAGTTGGAGAAGGAAGGGATCGCGGCGGAAGTGCTCGGCGGGGAACCTTCGCGGCAGAACGTCGTGGCGCGGTTGAAGGGATCGGGGCAACAACGTCCGCTCCTGTTGATGGCGCATACCGACGTCGTGCCCGTGGATCCGGCGCAGTGGACGGTGCCGGCGTTCGCGGGTCTGGTGAAGGACGGTTACTTGATGGGCCGCGGCGCGCAAGATGACAAGTGCCTGCTCGCCGCCGAAATGGCGGTGATCGTCGATTTGAAGCAAAGCGGGGTGGCGCTGCAACGCGATGTGATCCTACTGGGAGAAGCCGACGAAGAGGCGGGGTCGACCGGCATTCAATGGCTCATCAGGAATGCGTGGAGTAAGATCGATGCCGAGTTTGCGATTAACGAAGGCGGCTCCGCGTTACAAACGCCGGATGGCCTGCACCTCTTCCAGATCCAGACCTCGGAGAAGATTCCGACACGCGTGCGGCTGGAGGCGCGCGGGACTGCGGGACACGGGTCGCTGCCCCGAAGCGACAATCCGGTGCTGCATCTGGCGCGCGCGCTGGTGAAGTTGACTGAGGCGGACCAGCCGGTGCGCCTGAACGCGACGACGAGGCGCTATTTGCAGGATGTTTCCAAGCTCAACGACTTCCGTTGGCTGTCGGCCCATTTGAGCGCGCTGGCGGATCCGGCGACGGCCATGACGGCAGCCAACCAGATTCGCGCCCGCGACCCGGAGTTTAACGCGATCCTGCGGACGACCGTGTCGCCGACGATGTTGTCGGCAGGGATGAAGATTAACGTGATTCCGAACCTGGCGAGCGCTGGCGTGGATGTACGCCGGCTACCCAACGAGACGCGGGAGGAAGTGGTGGCGCGATTCCGGCAGATTATCAACGATCCGGCGGTCGAAGTGGTGCCCGCGGGCGGCCAGGACATGCCGGCGACCGAGCCGAGTTCCATGACGACGCCGCTGTATCTGGCGATGGAGAAGATCTTGGCGAAGAACTACAGGAAGGCAATGGTGGTGCCCTACATGACACGTGGCGCGACAGACGGAGCGTTTCTCCGGGAAAAAGGGATGGCCGTCTACGGCGCTCCCGTGTTTCTGCGGCAGGATCGCGAGAGCCGGGCGCACGGCAACGACGAGCGCATTTCGCTGGTGTCGCTGGAGAACGGAACCAATCTGCTGCGGGAGATCGTCGTGGCGGTGGCCGGACGATGACACCACAAATCGCATCCTCGGCGATGGAAGTAAAGTATTCGCGGATCCGCGAGTTGGCGGAGATCGCGATGGGGATGGACGGCGTCTACCGGCTGTACTTCGGCGAGTCGAACCTGCCGACGCCCCCGTTTATCAAGCAAGCCGCGATTCAAGCGCTCGCGGACGGCTTCACCTACTACACGGCGAATGCGGGTTTGCTGTCCCTCCGCGAGGAACTGGCCGCCTACTACGGCCGCGTGCATGGCGTGGCGGTGGACCCGGTCAAGAACGTGGTCGTCACGACCTCGGGCGTCCAGGCGTTGAACGTGGGTATCCGGTGTGTGTTGAATCCCGGGGACGAAGCCATCATCCTGACGCCGGCCTGGCCGAATGGGACCTCGATCGTGCAGATGTGCAATGCGACTCCGGTGCAGATCGCGCAACCGGTGTGTGGCCGGCGGTACACGGTGGACTTCGAAGCCATGGAGCGCGCGGTGACGCCCCGGACCCGGCTGCTGTTGTACACTTCGCCGTCGAATCCGCTGGGGTGGGTGGCGACCGTCGAGGAGCAGCAGCGATTGCTCGAGTTTGCGCGGCGGCACCGGCTCTGGCTGATGGCCGATGAAGTGTACGAGCGGCTCTACTATGCCGGGGGTGTGGTGCCGTCGATTCTGCGGCTGGCGTCGCCGGACGATGCGGTGATCGTCGTGCAGTCGTTCTCGAAGAGCTACTGCATGACCGGCTGGCGCGTCGGCTGGATTGTGACCCGGCCAGACCTGGCGTCCCGAGCCGGGGAACTGAACGAGTTCATCATTTCCCACGCGCCGAGCTTTGCACAACGCGCGGCGGAGACAGCGTTGCGGGACGGGGAAGCGTTCGTGGAAGAGTTGGTGGGCCGCCTCAAAGAGAATCGCGATTATTGTCTGCAAGCCCTCCGGGCGATGCCCGGCGTGACGGTGCCCGAACCCGAGGGCGCGTTCTATTTGTTCCCGGCGATCGAGAACCTGACAGACTCGTTTGCGTTCTGCAAGGAATTGCTGCTGGCCACCCACGTCGGCATCGCGCCGGGCGTCGCGTTTGGAGCGGGAGGAGAGGGTCGAGTGCGGATTTGCTACGCCGCGGACCGGTCGATTGTCGAGCCGGCGATGGAGCGTTTGAGCGGATTTCTGCGGCAGTACCAAGGCCGGGCCGTTTGACACCCCCTTTCCCGGCTTTCTATCCTTAAGAGTTAAGGCATGCCACAGACTCCGCTGGAGCTCTACTTTCCCCTTCTTGTCCAGGCGCTTTTGGGAACCGTGATCGCAATCGCCCTGGTTGGCGGTTCGTATTTGCTGGGCAAGAAGCTCAAGAACAAAGTCAAAGATTCGCCGTATGAATGCGGCATGGTCCCCACCGGCAGCGCGAAGGAAAGCTTCAGCGTCAAGTTCTACCTGGTGGCGATGCTGTTTATCCTGTTCGACGTGGAAGCGGTGTTTCTGTACCCCTGGGTCGTTGTTTTCCGGGAACTACGGATGATCGCTTTGATCGAAATGGGCATTTTCGTGGTTTTGATTCTCTCCGGCTTCTTCTACATCTGGAAGAAGGGAGTGCTGGACTGGTCAAAGGCCCCGTCGCCGCGAACGGTCCCTGGACGGGTAGCCACGCTAGAGGAAGTCGGCCCCCGGCGCTGACAGAGCGCATTTAACAAGTAGGCAAAACGGAATCAATGGTACCTGACACCCTCAAAGAGATCCGTGTGGTCCAAGCCCTGGAGGCGTTGCCTTCAGCGGTTGTGGCTGGAAAAGTGGACCGGAATGAACTGACGCTGGAGATCGAACCCGCGCGGATCGTCGAGGTATGCCGTCTGCTGAAAGACACGTTGCAGTTCAACCGCCTGTCGGCAGTGACGTGCGTGGACTGGTATCCGACGGAACCGCGCTTTGAGGTGATCTACCATCTCCACGCGATTCCTTCGGCGGGCGTTCAGCAGCCCCCGGCGCGGAACGAGCGGCTGCGGCTGAAATGCAAGGTCTCGGGCGAGAAGCCGGAGATCGATTCGGTGTATGGCGTCTGGCGGTCGGCGGACTGGTACGAGCGCGAGGTGTTCGACCTGTTCGGTGTCGTGTTCCGCAATCATCCCGGGTTGAAGCGAATCCTCATGCCGGACGACTGGGAGGGCCACCCGCTCCGCAAAGACTATCCGGTGCATGGCTACAAGTACAGCTACCCACAGGAGTAGGAGACCCCGACGATGAGTGACGTGCTGACAAGTCCCGAAACCACGGAATCCGGAACGCCGAAGCGCCGGACCATGACGCTGAACATGGGGCCGCAACACCCGTCGACCCACGGGGTCTTGCGGGTTCTGCTGGAACTGGACGGTGAAATCATCGACAAGGCGGAAGCAGACATCGGCTTCCTGCACACGGGCATCGAGAAAGAGTGCGAGGTCAAGACGTGGCAGCAGGTCGTGCCGCTCACCGACCGCGTAGACTATCTCGCGAACCTGTCGAACAACCTGGCCTATGTCCTGGCGGTAGAAAAGCTGCTGGGTCTGGAAGTTCCTCCGAAGGCGCAGTTCATACGCGTGATGCTGACCGAACTGACCCGGATCAGTTCGCACATCGTCTGGCTCGGAACACACGCCTTGGATATCGGCGCGATGTCGATGTTCATGTACTGCTTCCGCGAACGCGAGACTCTGCTGAAGCTCTTCGAGATGTTCTCCGGCCAGCGGATGATGACGTCCTACTTCCGCATTGGCGGACTGGCGTTGGAGCCGCCGCGCGGTTGGGAAAAGGCCGTCGGCAACATTGTCCAGGAATTCCCCGGCCGCATCGACGAGTACGAAGGACTGTTGACGGCCAATCCGATCTGGATGAACCGGACCAAGGGCGTCGGCTTCATGTCCTTGGAGGATTTGCTCGATTGGGGCGCCACCGGGCCGATGATTCGCGCCGCGGGTCTGGCTTGGGACATTCGCAAACAGGAACCCTATTCGTCCTACGAGAAGTTTCAGTTCGAGGTCCCGACCCGCACCGCGTCGGACGTGTTTGCACGGTACGAAGTGCGCGTCGCCGAGATGCGCGAATCCTTGAAGATCGTCGAACAGGCGCTCAAAGGGATGCCCGAAGGACGGCACGTGGCCGATGTGCAAGGCGTGATTCTACCCGACCGCGAAAAGATGAAGACGCAGATGGAAGCGCTCATCTATCACTTCAAGATCGTGACCGAGGGCTTCCGGGTCCCGGCCGGTGAAGTGTACGTGGCGGTTGAATCGCCACGCGGCGAGTTGGGCTACTACGTGGTGAGCGATGGAACCACCAAGCCTTACCGCGTGCACATGCGGACGCCCAGCTTCGGCAACCTGCAAACACTGGCGCCGATGTTGCAGGGGCAACTGATTGCGGACTCAATTGCGGCCCTGGGCAGCATGGACTTCGTACTTGGAGACACGGACCGATGACTTTTTCGCCCGCTGTGGAAGCGCGACTCGCCAAACTGGTTCAAAATTATCCGCCGGGGCGGCTGAAGGGCGCGCTGATTCCGATGCTGATGTATATCCAGGATCAGACCGGACACATCAGCAAAGAGGTAGCCGAAGAGGTGTCTCAGCGGCTGGGAGTGTCGACGCTCGAGGTGGACGAAGTGGTCGGCTTTTATACGATGCTTCGCGCCAGGCCGATGGGCAAGTATCACCTCCAGATCTGCACCAACATCTCGTGCCTGCTGACCGGTGGTGAGGAGTTGTGGGAGCATGCCTGCCATAAGTTGGGCATCGGCCACAACGAAGTGCTCGCGGACGGGCAGATTTCTCTCGAAGAAGTAGAGTGCATCGGCGCGTGTTCCTGGGCCCCCGCCATTCAAGTGAATTTCGACTTCCACCACAACGTGACCAAAGAGAAGCTCGATGCCATTATCGAGTCTCTCAGAAAGCCGCAGTAGCGAAAGGGCATATGGAACCGCTGCTTCATCCTGAACCACATCCGTTGGAGACGCTGCTCCTGTCGCGGCGCTTTCGCCTGCCGAATTCGCGGTCGATCGACACGGCGCTGGCTAACGGCGCCTATCAGCAATTCTTGAAAGCGGCGTCGATGACGCCGGACCAGATCATCGCCGAGGTGAAGGCATCGAATCTGCGCGGCCGCGGCGGCGCTGGATTCCCGGTGGGCCTGAAGTGGAGCTTCGTGCCGCGGACCTCGCCCAAGCCGAAGTACATCGTCGTGAACGCCGACGAGTCCGAGCCGGGCACCTGTAAGGATCGCGTGATCATGCAGTACGATCCGCACCTGTTGATTGAAGGCTGCTTGATTGCCGGGCGGAGCATCGATTCGAAGCGGGGCTGGATCTACATCCGTGGCGAATACCGGTATCTGATCGACATCATGGATCAGGCGATCGACGAGGCGTATGCGCGCGGGTGGCTGGGTAAGAACATTCAGGGGACGGGAATCGATTTCGACCTGTCGACCCACTCCGGCGCGGGCGCGTATGAGTGCGGCGAAGAGTCGGCGCTGCTGGAATCGCTCGAAGGCAATCGCGGAAATCCTCGGATCAAGCCGCCGTTTCCGGCCACGTCGGGCGCGTTCCAGTGCCCCACCATTCTCAACAACGTCGAATCGTACGCGGCCATTCCGTCGATCTTAGAGATGGGCGGCGAGAAGTGGGCCAGCTATGGGATTCCGAAGGCGGGTGGTTCGAAGCTGACGTGTCTCACCGGGCACCTGAACCGGCCGGGCGTGTATGAACTGGCGCTGGGCTTCCCGGTTCGCAAGATGCTCGAAGAAGTGGGCGGCGGGATTCGCGGCGGCAAGAAGCTGAAGGCGTTTATTCCGGGCGGTTCCTCGTGTCCCGTGCTGACGGGCGAAGAGGCGTGGGAACTGACCATGGACTACGATGCCATGGCGAAGGCGAAGACAATGCTGGGGTCCGGCGGCGTAGTGGTCATGGACGAGGACACCGACATGGTGCGCGCGGCCCTGCGGATCATGCGGTTCTATCAGCACGAAAGCTGCGGCTGGTGCATTCCGTGCCGCGAGGGCACTCTTTGGTTGAAGAAGCTGTTGACGCGTCTTGACGCGGGCGACGCTTCGGCACACGACATCGATATGGTGGGCGAACTTGCCGAGAATATGCTGGGCCGCACGTTCTGCGCCCTTGGCGACGCGGCCGCCCTCCCGACAATTTCCATCGTTAAGAAGTTCCGCCATGAGTTTGAAGCCAAGCTGGCGCACAAGAGCGTGTCGCTGGCCGGGGCCCAGACTCTGGTGAACATTCACGCATAAGGAACCATGGCAGACTTAGTCACCCTAACGATAGACGGCAAGACTGTCCAGGCGGCGCCGGGAACGCTCGTGATCGACGCCGCGAAAAAGGTTGGCATCCAGATTCCGGCCTTTTGTTACTACGAAGGGTTGTCGCTCCAGGCCGCCTGCCGCATGTGCCTGGTGGAAGTGGAGAAGGCGCCCAAGCTGCAAGCCTCGTGCACGTTGCCTGTGTCGGAGGGCATGGTGGTCCGCACCGAAACCGCCCAGGTGGCGGGCGCGCGCAAGCAGATGCTCGAGTTCCTGCTCACCAACCACCCGCTCGATTGCCCGGTATGCGACAAGGGCGGCGAGTGCGAACTGCAGGACATGACTTTTCGGTACGGCGCGGGCGAATCGCGCTTCACGGAAATCAAGCACCACGTGGACGAGAAGCAGTGGTCGCCGGTGGTCTTCTTCGATGCGCCGCGGTGCATCCTCTGCTATCGCTGCGTGCGCGTCTGCGATGAAGGCCTGGGTGTCCGGGCCCTGGGCGTCACCAACCGCGGAGCCGTTTCCGAGATCACGCCGAACAAGGGCGATCATCTGGAGTGCGACGAGTGTGGCTCGTGCATCGACATCTGCCCGGTGGGCGCGCTGACGTCGGGAATCTACCGGTATCAGACGCGGCCGTGGGAGATGGAGCACGTGGGCACCATCTGCACGCATTGCGGCGATGGCTGCAAGACGACACTGGGCGTGCGGAACAACGAAATCATTCGCGGCAACAACCGCGACCGATCCGGCGTGAACGGCGAGTTCCTGTGCGTGAAGGGCCGGTACGGGTTCGACTTCACAAACCATCCCGAGCGCCTGCAATCGCCCCTGATGCGCGTCAACGGCAAGCTGGAAGAGGTTTCGTGGGCGCAGGCGATCAACACCATCGCGCAACGGTTGGGCGAGATCAAGGCGGCAGGTGGCGCGATTGGCGTGGTTGGGTCCAACCACACCACCAACGAAGAGAACTACTTCCTGCAAAAGCTGGCGCGGCAGGGACTGGGCACGCCGCACATCGATCATCACCGGACGGGCGACGTCGCTACGCTGCTCGATGCGCTCTCGGGTAAAGAAAACGCGCTGGCGACCGTGCAGGATGTTTATGAGTCGTCGGCGGTGCTGGTGATTGGCGCGGACCTGGCGCAACAGCATCCGCTGCTGGCGTGGCAGACGCGGGCGAACTTCCGGCACCATAACGCAGCGGTGTATACGGTAACGCCGGGCGCGGTGCGTGAGGACAAGGTCGCGACCAAGTCACTGCGGTATGAAGGCAACGATCCGTTTCCGGCCATTGAGTCGCTGGGCGAGAGCCTGAAGCAGCATGCCGGTCTCGTTGTGATCTTCTCCGACGCGATCAAGGGCGAAGCGGTACGGCGCCTGGTGTCATACATGGATTCGCTGGGCGTTGCGGCCAAGTACATCTGCCTGGTGGATTACTCGAATTCGCGGGGCGCGATGGACATGGGGCTGCATCCCGAACTGCTGCCTGGCTACAAGCCGGCCGCGGAGAGGGGTATGACGCTCGACCAGATGCTCGCCAAGCCTGACTTGGCCGCGTTGTGGGTCGTGGGCGCGAATCCCTTGAAGAATGGTGCGCTGGCTTCGCAGAATGCCTTCGTGATCGTGCAGGATCTCTTCCTGACGGAAACCGCGCAGCGGGCCGACATCGTGCTCCCGGCCGCGTCGGCGTATGAAAAACACGGCACGGTAACCAACGGAACCGGCGAAGTGCAGCGCCTGCGGAAAGGCATCAGCGTGATGGGCGTCAAGGCGGACCTGGAGATCTTCGGGCTGGTGGCCAGAGCCATGCGCCTGACTCTCGGGCCGGTACAGCATGACAAGATCTTTGAAGAGATCCGGGCGAACGTTGGTGGTTATAATGTTCCTTTGCCGGTGATCGCCACGGGTGGCGCTGCGTCGACCATGCCGGTAAATGGCCGCGTGGAAATCGAAGCGCGCCCGGATCTGATCCGCTCGGCGGGCGACACACTCTTTACTTCCGGATCTTTGAGCCGATATTCGAAGCTGTTGAATTCGGTGATGGAAGCGCCGGGCCAACTCTACAAGCGATGAACTACTATCTCCTCAGCCTGTTGAAGATCGGCCTGGTGGCCTTTGTCTTCCTGACCGCGTTAGCTTATATCCAATTGCTGGAACGTAAGGTTTTGGCGCACGTTCAAGTCAGAGTGGGGCCCAACCGCGTGGGCCCTTTTGGTTTTTGGCAGCCGCTGGTGGATACGGTTAAGCTGCTGACCAAAGA
>JAEUQD010000463.1 GCA_016789925.1 Bryobacterales bacterium
GGGTTGAACCTGCCGTGGCTGGCGCCCGTGGCGCTGGCGCCCCTGCTGGTGGGCATTGCCCGCGAACGGAGTTGGAAGGCCCGGTTTCTGCTCGGAGAACTCACGGGCATCGCGTACTGGTTTGGCATCTGTTACTGGATCCAGTTTGTGCTCGCCAAGCATGGCGGCATGGGGGAATGGGGCGGATGGGCGACGTTTATGCTCTTCTGCCTCGCCAAAGGCCTCCACATGGCCGTGTTCGCGACTTTAGCCGGATTCCTGCTTCGGCCGTGGTGGGCGACGCTCGGAGTCGCGGCGTTGTGGGTGGGCCTGGAACGAACGCATGGCCCTCTCGGATTTGCCTGGCTCACGTTGGGCAACGCGGGCGTGGACATGGGAATCCCCATGCGGCTGGCCCCCTTCCTGGGAGTCTACGGGCTGTCGTTCGTCTTCGCGATGATGGCGGCGGCCATCGCCCTGATCGTGTTGCGCCGTCCCCGCAAACACCTGCTTCCGCTGCTTTCCCTGGTGTTCCTCTTCCTCCTGCCCGCGTTGCCTCCGTTTGAAAAAGGGCGCGAAACGGCCATCACGGTGCAACCGAACGTCCCCCAGGACGCACCGCGCTGGACCCCGGACATGGGCCAGGAACTGATCAATCGGATGGCGGTCTTGTCGTTTGAGGCCGCCGCGGCCGATCGGAACGCGCGCCTGCTCCTCTGGCCCGAATCGCCCGCTCCTCTTTACTACGAACACGACGTCGCCTTCCGCGAGAAGGCCCAGCGGCTGGCCCGCGATACCGGCCTGTACTTCCTGTTTGGCGATGTGGCGTTCGGCCCTACCGAAAGGCCCTCCAACGCCTCACGGCTCCTGAACCCGAAAGGCGAACAAGTGGCTCGGTACGACAAGATGTTTCTCGTTCCCTTTGGGGAGTTCGTGCCGTGGCCCTTCACCTTCGTCAACCGCATCACGCAGGAGGCCGGCGATTTCGTGCCGGGCGAGAAACTGGTGGTGATGCCCGCCGGGGCGCACGCCCTTGGCCCGTTTATCTGCTACGAGTCTGCCTTCCCGCACCTGGTACGACAATTCGCCAGGGAAGGGGCGGACGTTCTGGTGAATCTGACCAACGACGGCTACTTTGGACGGACCGCGGCGCGGCAGCAGCACCTGCAACTGGCGAGGATGCGCGCGGCCGAGAACCGGCGTTGGGTTCTGAGACCGACTAATGACGGAATCACCGCGGCGATTGACCCGGCTGGCCGCGTGACGGACCGCCTGCCCCCCTACGAGCAGATGAGCGGCCGGCTCCGTTTCAACTTCATCCCCGAGACCACCTTCTACACCCGCAATGGCGACTGGTTCGCCTGGGGCTGCCTGCTCTTCGGTCTGGCCGCCGCGGTGGGGCTCGCCGTCGTGCCAAAATACAGCGTGGAATGATCGCCCTTGCCTTGTTGCTCTTTGCCGGGTCCTACCAGGATCCCGTCACCGGAAACACGATCCGCCAGTTGACCGAACCCGGTCACCGCGCCTCAAACCTCTACTATCACTTCTCGAACTTCACGGCCGACAACAGCAATATCGTTCTGGCCGTGGACGGGCAGATCTACCGGTCGGAGGTGGCGAGTGGCGCTCTGCATCAGCTCACCAACGAATCTGGCGTCGCGGCGGCCGCGGCCTGCCCCCATCCCACCAACGCCCGGCTGGTGTATTACTTCCAGGGTTCCAACCTGATTGAACTGGATATCTTCTCGAAGGCGCGCAAAACCATCGGGACGGTCCCCGAGCCCTCTATCGGCGGCCACGGGCAGCCGATGTTCTCGCACGATCTGAAATCGGTGGCCCTGTCGCGCCAGCGGGACGACAAGAACTGGGAAGTCGGGCTGATGGACTTGGCCACCGGCCGCTACCGGACTGTCACCAGCGTCGGGTTCCGTGTCGGCCACGTTCAGCACAGCCCGAAAGATCCGCTCCTGTTCTATGTCTGGGAGACGGGCGGCTATGCGCCCCAGCGGTCGTGGGTTGTCAATACCGACGGGACGGGGAACCGGCCGTTCTACTATCGGACCGACCCGAAGCAGTGGTTCACCCCGCTCAAGGAGTGGCTGACGCACGAGTCGTTCATCTCGGCCACCGGACAGATGACGATGATCATGGACAAGGTGGGCATTGTCCTTGTAGAAAGAGATGGCAGCAACCGGATGCTGGCCTATGGAAACTATTGGCACGTCACAGCCCGGCCCGATGGCAAGTATCTGGTGGCTGACGATTTCGACGGCCGTGTCTGGTTGATCGAGGCGGCGACGGGCAACACGCGGCTGATGGCGACGGGGGTGCGCCGGCGCAATCGCGCCACGCACGCGCACGCCAGTTTCGACCGGTTGGGAAAATGGATTCTGTTCAACAATTCCTACGAGCACGATACGGTTTCGCTCGTGGCCGTGCCGGAATAAGAGGAGAAGCATGCAACTACAGAACAAAGTCGCCCTGGTAACGGGCGGGGCGTTGGGAATCGGCGCGGGTATCGTGGAGCTGTTTGCGCGGGAGGGCGCCAACGTCTACATCCTGGACCTCGACAAGGAGAAGGGCGAGGAGAAAGCCGCGAGCGTCCGTGCGGAAGGCGGCAAGGCAGAGGCGTTCTGCTGCGATGTCAGCCGGCGCGAGACTTTGGAACACCCCATCCGCACTGTGGCGGACCGTCATGGCCGCATCGACATCCTGATCAACAACGCGGGTATCTATCCTCGCCGGCTGTTTCTCGAGATGACGGAAGAAGAGTGGGACCAGATGCAGACCGTCAATCTGAAGAGCATGTTTCACACCTGCCAGTTGACGCTGCCGTACATGATCCCGCAGCGGTCCGGCAAGATCGTGAATATCTCGTCGGTGACTTTCTTCCTGGGGTCTCCCAAGCTGACCCATTATGTGGCCAGCAAGGCAGGGGTGATTGGGTTGACCCGAACGCTGGCCCGCGAGATGGGCAACCACAACATCCACGTCAACTCGATCACGCCCGGCGCCATCCAGACAGAAGGCGAACTGATCCACGCCAACCCAGCCGACCTGGCGGCGATCATGGAAAACCAGTGCATGAAGCGCCGGCTGCAACCCGAAGATATCGCCCGCGTCTGCCTCTTCCTGTCTTCGGCGATGAGCGATGGCATGAGTGGACAGAACCTCAATGTCGACGGCGGATTGGTCTTATATTAGGTGTCCGGGGCGTGATAAAATCTCCGACGAAGGGGATACAGAGACATGGGCCGGCACCTGGAAGCTACCAAGAAAGCAGCGCTGAAAGCGGCAGAAGAAGTCGACAAGCTCGTGAAAGAAGCCAAAAAGGCGAAGACTCAACAGGAACGGGAGAAACTGCTGAAGATGGCGGAAGGCGCGCAGAAGATCATGCAGGCGCACCTGAAGTCGCAGGAGGCCGCTGCTCAGAAAGACTGGGCGGAGACCAAAGCGCTGTTCAACATGTAGCAAGCGTGCAGCGGGGGATGAAACTCATCGCGTACCTTTGCGCGGTCATGCTCTGGCCGGGCAGTGTGTGGGCACAAACGGACTATACGTTTGCCAAGGGACAAACTTTCCTGAAGACCTACTGTGAGAGCTGCCATTCGGGCAAAACCGGGGTGGGTGGGTTCCGGCTGGAGCGAGTGGCGGACGAGTCGAGCCTGGAAGTGGAAGCGGCCAAGTGGCAGGCTGCGGTACGCCGGGTAAGAAATGGCGAGATGCCGCCCAAGGGGTCGCCCGCGCCTACCTTCGGGGATGGAGAGGCGTTTACCGGTTGGGCCGAAGAAGCCTTGCGCAAGAAGGCCTGCGAGGGAGGCATTGTCGCCGGTCCCGCGCCGGCCCGGCGGTTGAACCGCGACGAGTACGCGGCCACCATTCGGGACCTGCTCGACATCCACTTGGACCTGGGCCGGATGTTTCCGGCCGACGGAGCCGGCGGCGAGGGTTTCGACAACGCCGCAGAGACGCTGTTTCTGTCCCCACTCCATTCGGAGAAGTATCTCGAGGTGGCGAAGTTTGTCATGGACTTTGCGGCCAAGGAGCATAAGTCACGCGCCAAGGTTTTGGTGGCGCAGCCGGGCGTGGGAGTAAGTGAGGCGCAGGCGGCCCGGACGATTCTGCGGACGTTTCTTCCCCGGGCCTTCCGGCGTCCGGTGAGCGATCTGGAAGTGGCGCCGTACGAGGCACTGTTCGCCGCAGCGAAGAAACAGGGCCAGGCGTTTGAACCGGCCATCTTCTTTACGCTGCGGGCAGCGCTGGTATCGCCGCTCTTCCTGTTCCGGGTGGAACGGC
>JAEUQD010000079.1 GCA_016789925.1 Bryobacterales bacterium
ATACTTCGTAACCCTGAGCGGAAAGTGTTGTTCGCAGTACGCGGCGAATCTGCGGCTCGTCGTCAACGACGAGGATTCGTCCTGAACTCATGCCCGGACCCCCTGTGCAACCGGCAAGGCAAGGCAGAACACCGCTCCGACACCGGTCGATGGCTCGACCCACAGATCCCCGCCGTGAATGCGAGCGATCTCCCTGGCGATGTGCAGTCCCAATCCACTCCCTGGGATCCTGTCGCGAATACTGGCCCGCCGGTAGAACTTGTCGAAGATCCGCTCGCGATCGTGGTCGGGACTACCCGCTCCCTGGTCGGCGATGCGAATCAGCGCGCGTTCCGGCTCGTTCACAATTTCGCACTTGACCGGGGAGTCGGGTTCTGAGTACTTCAACGCATTATCCAGGATCTGCCGGATGGCCAGAGTGATCAGATCCGAATCCACAAAAACCGGCAACTCGGGAGACGGCCCGGGAGCGACCAGAATTCGTTCCGCTCCCCGGTTCTCGAAGCTGTCCTTCGCAACCCGCAGCAGCGCTGAGGCGCGCGTCGGTTCCCGGTGCGGCTCCACCTTGCCCGCATCAATCTCAGCCATCTTCACCGCTTCGCTCACCAGTTCACTCAGACGGCCCGTCTCCTCTTCAATTATGGCGGTGAGTTCCCGCTGATCCGGGTGCATCTGTTGGTCCAGTGCCCTCAATCCTGTCGACGCCGCCAAGATGGAAGTAAGTGGCGTCTTGAACTCGTGGGCGATGGCATCGAGTAGAGTCGACTTAAACTCCTCGCTCTGCCGGGCTGCCTCCGCCCGGTTGGCGGCCTCTTCCATGCGCACGCGTTCGAGTGCGATCGCAACGAGATTCAACATGGACTGGACGGCTCCGTCCGAGACGCCAATGCCGGCCGCGGCGAGCGCGCCAATCGGGTTACCACCTAACGAGATCGGCCAGACATCGATGTCCTGGTCCTCGTGCCGTTGATGATTCCCGAGGCGGACGGCTTCTTCCAGGCGTCTCTCCCAGCCGCCCACTTCTGCTACGCCGCCCCGAAAGCTACTGCCGGTCTTGGCATCCAGGATCATGACGGCGGCCGAACCGAATATCTGTGCGATGCTCTGCGCCGCCTGTGTCCCGATAGGGCGCGAGGATTCCGTGAGAAGGATCGCCCGGCTGAGGGAGTACAGTTGTTCCGTTTCGAGTTGCCGCCGTTTGGCTTCCGCCGCCTGCTTTTGCGCGCGATCCGACAAGTGGCTTGCCACCAGTGCCGTCAACAGGAAGGTGAAAAGCGCCACCCAATTCTCCGGATCCGCGATGGTGAACCGTCCCAACGGCGGCAGGAAGAAGAAATTGAAGCAAAGCACGGCCGCCGCGGAAACCAGGGCCGACACACGAAACCCGCTTGTCGTCGCCACGCCCAGGACAACCATCAGCAGGAAGAAGCCCACGGTGGAAGCGTTCACCAGGACGATGCGGGAAAAGACACCCGTCACGGTGGCGACTCCAGCCAAACCCAGCAGGAGCCCAGCCAGAGAAAAAGATCTGTTCAGCCTTGACTTCATCATCCGGAAGCCCGCGCCTGGTTGCCGGATCCGTTCCCCGGATGAACGCCGTCTCTTAGGCTGTGCCGCGTCTGACCAGCCGGTAGACTGCCAGCAACAGGATCGCGCCCACCACCGACATGATCAGCCCCGCGCCTTGTCCCTCTTGATAGAAACCCAAGCTGCGCCCAAGGAATCCGCCGATAAAGGAACCGGCGATACCGAGCAGCATTGTGACGATCATCCCGCCGGGATCCTTCCCGGGCATGATCAGTTTGGCGAGAAAACCGGCCAGCAAACCGATGAGGCACATCCACAGAAAGCTCACTCGATCCTCCTTCTCAACGCGTCCCCTCGTCAGGCAGGGAACTGTAAAGCCAGCCTGAGTGTAGCACCCGTATAGATCCTCGGCAATCTCCCTCCGGCCTCGGCATTTCCTGGTTGCTCGCGCAGTTTGTGGATAATTCCTGTATGACCACCGCTACCCTATCCACAGGCGAGCAGGACGACGGCCAGATTCTCACCACGAATCAGAAGGCCTTGAAGATCAACCTGGACCTTGCGCGGTACGGCACGTTCGCCGAAATTGGGGCCGGACAGGAAGTCGCCCGCTGGTTCTTCAAGGTGGGCGGCGCGGCGGGCACGATCGCCAAGTCCACGTCGGCGTACGACATGGCGATCAGCGATGCTATCTACGGGCCGAGCAAACGATACGTCTCGCGCGAACGGCTCCAGAGCATGCTGGACTGCGAGCATGCAATCGCCATCGAAAACCTGGGGGCGGCTCGCGGAGACAACACGGCATTCTTCACGTTTGCCGACACCGTGTCGGCTCGCAACTATCGGGGCACGAACGAATGCCACGGCTGGATGGGCGTCAAGTACCAGGCTCATCCGCGCGACCCGGAAAGCCAGGTGATCATTCATGTGCGGATGCTCGACAGGCAGAACGATCTTCAACAGGACGCGTTGGGCATTGTGGGCGTGAACCTTCTCTATGCCGCCTTCTACTTCCGACAGAAGCCCCACCTGATGCTGAAATCGCTGCTCGACAACCTGAGTACGGATCGCATTGAGATCGACATGATTGAGTTTTCAGGCAACGACTTCAGAAACGTCGACAACCGCGCCGTGAGCCTGAAACTGGTACAACTGGGACTGACCGGCGCCGCGATGTTCGGTCCGTCAGGCAAGGTGCTGCAACCGTCCGAAGTGCTTCGAAAGAAGCCGATATTGGTGGAGCGCGGCAGCTTTCGTCCGGTCACCAGGGTCCACCTCGACATCATCGACTGCGCCCTCAAACAATTCTCCGCTGACCTGGCGGTTCCGCCCGATCATGTTGTCCAGTTGATGGAGATCAATCTACGTCAGCTCCTGGGAGGGGGTAACCTCGATCTGCGCGATTTCCTGACGCGGGCCGACTTACTCGGGGCCGCCGGCAAGACGGTGCTTGTATCGGACTACTTCGAATACTACCGGCTTGCCAGTTACCTGACCCGTTACACATCGGAACCGATTGCGGTCACCATGGGTGTGCCCAGCCTTCTTGATCTGTTCAAAGAGGAGTACTACAGCGGGCTGGAGGGCGGCATCCTGGAGGCGTTTGGCAAGCTCTTCACGAAGAATATGCGGATCTACGTCTATCCCTATCGCAACCCCGCTACCGGCGTGCTGCAAACAGCCAGCGCCGTGGCTCTGCCGGAAGACCAACGCGATATCTTCGAGCACCTGGAGAAGCGCGGCCGGATCAAGGCGATCCAGAACTTTGATGAAAGCGTCCTGCACATCTTCTCGCGAGACGTTCTACAGCGGATCAAAGACGGCGATTCCTCCTGGGAGGCGATGGTGCCCCAAGAGATTGCCGCCCTGATCAAGGCCCGTCACTTCTTCACTGGAAGCGGCTCGGTCTGACCCGCGCGTGTTCCTCTTCTCCTTGAGAACCTGGGGCGTGAATTGGCCGTGTACGGGAACTGGGGATCAACGTCACCAGTTCTTCCCGTCTATTTCATTTCGGCGAGGGCCTTCTTAAGGTCCGATTCCGGGCCGTGGCCGACGACGCCATACAGGGAGCCCGAGGGGAACTTGCTGGCCTCTTTGCTCGCTTCCGATTCCAAAGTGGCCAGTTGTCTTTTCAACGCCTCTTTCTGCCCGTTGACGGCAGACTGGAGTTTGGACTTGAACGATTTCTCAAGGGTATCAATCTGTTTGCTGAGCGCATTCACTTTCGTCTGCGCTTCGAGGATCTTCTGAACGTCGCTCTTGCTCAGCCCGGACTTCAGAACGACATCCTTTCCGCTGAAATAGCCCTTGTTGACCTTTGCCAGCAGCGAGGCAACTCCGCTTTCCAACTTCTTCTGTTGGGAAACGAGTTCCGTGGCCTTTTTGGCGTCTGAGTCGTCGTAAACGATAGGCATCGAGTCCTCCCGAGAGTACGTTGACAAAATCAACGCTAGGTCAATGATGGTATCACGAGCAGGTGACGGGCGTGATGCTTGCGCGTCAAGCGGTCATGGCGGCTTCGACGGTGAGGGTGCCTTCAAGCTTGGGGCCCGACTTCAGTTTGGCCGTGTAGGGGAACTGGCCGGCGTGGGCGATCTTGCGGGAGGCGGTTCTGCCACCACGGCTGCGGAGGGTAGTTTCGCCGGAGGCGAAGGGCGATTGGTCGAACTTCAGGGTGAAGTCTTCGCTTTCAAGGAAGAGGATCCAGTCGCCGGGGGCGGCGGTGCAGCCGGCGGCACAGGCGGTTTTGCGAAGCTGGCCGGGGCGAGGGGGCGCGTTCTCGTGACCGGTGAAGGGGAGGTCGTCAGGATTGTCGATGCGGATCTCGGGGTCGTCTTCGAGGCGCGAGTTAAGGCGCACACCATACTGCATGCCGACGCCGGACCAGGCGGCGGTGACCTCGGCCAATGGGGACAGGCCTCCTTTTTCGACCTTCAGGGATTTTTTTCCGAAGGGGGAGGCAGACTTGAAGGTGATGGAATAGGGAGCGGGTTTGCCATCGCGGGAGACGTACCAGGCGATGCGGTCGCCGCGGCGGACCTCGATTTCGGAGGCCTCGCGACCGGTGGCGAAATCAGAGTAAGTGAATTGACCGTTCTTGTCGACTTGAACAACGATGAGATGGTTCATGGTTTTGATGGTGCGGTTAGAGCGCGTTGAAACCGGGGGTCCTTACGGACAGGCTCCAAATCGCGATTGCCTTCAATCTCCCATAGGGGGAGCCCGAGCGCAACTGCCTGGCGCAACGCGGCTACGGCTTGGTCGCGGCGGCGGACGATTTCGTAGACGCGGGCGGCTTTGATAAGGATGCGGCCATCCTTGGGGGCGAGGTCGAGGGCATGGCGGAGGCGGTCGAGGGCCTGGGGAGTGTGGCCAAGCTTGGCTTCAAAGACGGCGAGGCTGGCGAGCAGGTTGGGCTGCCGCGGATTGACGGTGAGCTGGCGGGATGCGACCTCGATGGCTTTCTTGAAGTGGGCCGGGGCGCGGTCGCGGAGGGCGGGGAGTTCGGCGCAAGCTTCCCCGAGTTGTCCCCAGGAGACCGCGTCGTGGGGGTCGAGTTTGAGGGCTTCCTCAAAAAGGCGGGCCGATTCGGCGTAATTACCGCGGAAGAACTCGTGGGCGCCTAGGTTGGACAGGGCAGGGGCGGTGGGGCGGAGGGCGATGGAACGGCGGAGCGCCTGTTCGCCTTCGGCGTGGCGGCCGAGGACCAGGTACAGGGAACCGAGGTTGCGGTGGTTGGCCTGGTTGTTGGGCGCAAGACGGACGGCCGTCTGGAAAGCTTCTTCGGCTTCGGCCATCTTGCCGTGGCTGTAATAAAACGTTCCGAGGTTGGCGTAGGTGGGCCAGAAGGAAGGCTTGAGGCGGACTGCCTGCTGGTAGGCTTGTTCGGCTTCGGTGATCCTGCCGGTCTGATCGAAGAGGGCGCCGAGGAGGCGGTGGGCTTCGTAGTGCGAGGGATCGAGTGTGAGGGCCTGGTTGAGATTGTCGATGGCATCTTCGTAGCGGCCTGTGGCGCGTCGGATGAGGGCGCGGGTGTAATAGGCTTGGGCGAGGCGCGGGGAGACGGCGAAGGCCTTATCGACGGCCTGATCGGCGAGGGCGAGGCTCGCGGAATCGCGGCTCAGGCTGAAGCGGCGAAGGTGAGCTTCGGCGAGCGAGCACCAGGCGAGGGCGAAGGCCGGCTCTTCGCGAGTGACATCTTCGAAGAGACCGACGGCGCGGTCAATCGCTTCGGGGCTCTCGGCGGCGCGCAGGACGCCCTGGGCGCGAAGGTAGATTTCGTGAGCGCGGGCCGAACCAGGCTTGCTGGCGTTGGCGAGGTCGCGGGCACGGAGCGACATGTCGAGTTCGAGCAGTTCGAGCATGGCGGAGGTCAGCGAGGCATCGAGCGAGCGGGGATCGCCGGGTGGCGCGGTGACCACCCGCGAGGCGAGTTGCTTTACGGCGGCGGCGTCGGAGAGGGTCAGGATAATCTGGCGTGCCGCGCCGCTGCCGACGATGGTTCCGCCGAGAGCAAGGTTGACGTTGAAGTTGGTGTGGGCATCGGCGATGGAGCGGACGCGCTGGCGGCGAACCTCAGTGGGCGGGACGACGGAGAGAGACGATTCGAACTGTTCGGATTGGGCGAGGAGGTTGGCGACGAGGTCCGGGAGAGCGGCGGCGAATGCCTGGGTTTCCGAATCGGTGGCGGAGGCATCGAAGGGCAGAACAGCGACACGGCGTTCGGCGGGCAGCAAACCGGAGCGCAACAGGCGGGGTAGAAGTTTGAAGGGAACGACAAGAGCAAGCAGCGACAGCGCCATCACGACCAGGACCCAGGGCTGCCAGCGCTTGGGAATGACGCGCGTGGGACTGGTCGGGACGCGGAAATCGGTTCGGGTGGCGGTGGCCGCCGAATCGGGCGTGGTCAGAGCGGCGAGGGCTCGCTCGATGTCTTCCATGCGCTGGAAGCGCCGGTCTGGTTTCTTCTCCATGGCGCGCCCAACCAGAGAGTGGATGGTGAGCGGAAGGTCGGCGCGAAGTTCGGCCAGGGCTTCGGGTTCGTCGTGGAGGATCTGTGAGATGACGACGGCGGGATGGTCGCCGGTGAAGGGCCGGCGGCCGGAAGCCAGTTCATAGAGAATCACGCCGAGGGAGAAGATATCGGAGCGGGGATCGACGTCACGGCCGGAGGCCTGTTCCGGCGACATGTAGGCGACGGTGCCCATAATCAGGCCCTCCGCGGTGACAGTGGTGTCGCGGGCCTTGGCGAGGCCGAAGTCGGCGATCTTGAGGTGGCCCTCGGAATCGAACAGGACGTTGGAAGGCTTGAGGTCGCGATGGATGATGCCATGGCGATGGGCATGAGCCAGGGCGGCCGCCATGGCTCGGCCATGGGAGGCGATCTCCTCGAGTTCGAGGATGCGGCCCTGAGTCCGCGATCGAAGCGTACCGCCGCCGAGATATTCGAGGACGAGGAACGGCTGATCCGCGTCGAGTTCGACATCGTGGATGGTGGCGATGCCGGGATGATGGAGCGCGGAGATCGCGTGGGCCTCGCGCTGGAAGCGCGCACGAGCCTCGGGGGAGGAGACGAGGCTGGGATGAAGGAACTTGAGAGCGACCATCCGATTGAGGCGGAGGTCGCGCGCCTTGTACACGACGCCCATACCGCCTTCGCCGAGGCGGGCCAACAGGTCGTAGCGGTCAGGGGGGACTGGGGTGATCATGCACCGCGGTGAGAGCAGCTTCAAATATAGCGTGCGATTCGTATAATCTGTTCCGTGACCTATTTGGAGCCCGTAACGCCCGCGTTGTTGCTGTTGATGGCGGTGTTCTTGGCCGTGAAACGGCTCCGATTAGTATGGCTCACGCTCGCGGCGACAGCTCTGATCCACTGGCAGCCGGCGGCGTATCTGTTCGAACTGCCGCTGACGCACGGCTATTCGGAGAATCCACCGCGGAGCGCCAATCCGGGAGCCATTGTGGTGCTGTCGGGCTACGTGGCGTTTCCAGAGGACACGCGAGACGATCCGGAGTTTGGGCAGGACACGCAGCGGCGCGTGTCGCGGGCGGTCCGGCTGCACAGGCACTGGCGGCCACTACGGATATATACGACCGGGGGCAGACTGGGCGGAAGCCCGATTTCGTATGCGGCCGCGATGAAGGGGGAGTTGGTGCGGCGGGGCGTCCCGCCTGACTCGGTGCGGATCGAGGAACGGTCGGCCACTACATACGAGAACGCGGTGAACACGGCAGCTCAGTTGAAGGCTGACGGAGTGGATTCGGTGGTTTTGGTGACGAGCAAATACCACCTGCTGAGGGCGGAGCTTTGCTTCCGGAAACAGGGGATTGCCGTGTACCCGGTGAGCGCCGATGCGAAGGCGGACTGGGGTGTTGAGAGCGTGGTGCCGGGGTGGTCGCCGGAGCGGACAGTCGGACGGACGGTTCACGAGTATGTGGCGCTCGTGTGGTACCGGCTGCGGGGCCGGCTCTAGCGTCACTTCATCCGAAGGGCGACCTGGTCGAGCGAGGTGGTGACCGCCAGGACGTCATAGTCGCGCCCGTAGGCGGAGCAGTAGTCCTCGAGGGCGCGAAATTCGTGAAGGACCGAGGAGAACTCGTCGAGGATGAGAATGGCGCCCGCGGGGAGGCGGAAATTCAGCATCGTGAGGACGTAGAGGGTGGCCGAATATAGGTCGGCGTCGAGATGGACAACGAGCCGGCCGGCAGGCTGAAACCCGGCCAGAAAGTCGGGAAGGCTGTCCTGAAAGCGTCCTTTTACAAAAGAAACGCGTGAATCGTCCACCCGGGGAAGCTGGCCGCCGACATCAAAAGCGCCACGCTCGGTCTTATCGAGGAAATGTTTCCAGGTTTCGGGGAGCCCTGTGAACGTGTCGAACCCGATCAGGCGGGCGGCCGGGTTTGTGTTGAGCTTCGACCAATAGCGGATGCTATCGCCCTTGAACACGCCGAACTCGAGAT
Organism: Bryobacterales bacterium; assembly: GCA_016789925.1. Classification (GTDB taxonomy): domain Bacteria; phylum Acidobacteriota; class Terriglobia; order Bryobacterales; family Bryobacteraceae; genus JADLDI01. The sequence goes on from JAEUQD010000079.1 coordinate 8,491, forward strand.
AGGTGATCGAATCGTTGTTGAGTATGGCGGCATTGAGCCAGTCGTAGAGGTGGAGACGGTCGTCAAACGTCCGTGCCTGACCGGCCCGGTTCCTGCTCCACGCCCCCAGCTTCGGCAGGTAAATGAGGTAGTGGATTGCTGTGCTGTCCGGAAGGACCTTCGCCAGGACACGTTTTGCCTTCCTTCGCAGAGCGTCGATCATTCGATTAGTCGAGGATAGCTCAAACGGCAGGCGAGGGATAAATCGGGTCGCGATTTCGGGAAAATTCCCTATTGATTTGAGCAAGATCGGCGTTGGGCCGCCTTGGGTTACAGGAGTTGCGCCCGGAGCCAGCGCAAGAGGTAGTCGCACTCGGCGCGTACCTGCCACACCGAGCGGTTGGTAGCTTCGGCGACTTCTTCCCAGGTGAGACCCTGCTGGTACTTCATGCGGATGGTTCGGCAGCCGCCGGGGTCGAGCTTTTCGAGTTTGCGGAGGGTCAACGAGAGGTCGGCGAGGCGGGAGTCGGGTTGCAGGTTTCCGAGCAAGTATTCGACGGGCGGCGTCTGTCGCTTGGCGGCGCTGCGCACGCGGCCGCGATCCATGAGAATCTGACGCATGCCCGCCGCCATCAAGGAGAAGAAGTGTTCGCGGCCGGCAATACTCGTGCGCAGGCGTCCGCCTGACACCTTTTGCGCGAAGGTCTCCTGAACCAGATCGGAAGCGTGAAATCCGTTGGTGTTCTCGCGGGACATCAGTCCGGTGGCCATTTTGCGCAGGCGGGAGGCAGCGGCGGAAAAGACGGAATCGCCGGCGGCCCGATCGCCGGCTTGCATCCGGCGGATGAAATCAGTCAGGTTCAGGTCGGCGGTCACAGATCTCAGTGTGCCATTGACGGGAGTTATCCCGCCGATCGAAGTTTGTGCGCCCAGGCGGCGACGTCCTGGGCGCGGCGTTCGGGATCGAAGCGGAGCGCTTCGACGAAGACTGCGGCCTGGTTTGCTGTCAGCCCTAACTCGCCCTGCGCCATTTTGAGAAACTCGGCCTCCCATTGGTCGTTCATCGGCAAGTCCACCTCGACATAGCGGCGCTTGGTGAGCAGTTCGAACGCCACGACCGCAAATGAATACACATCGGTGGCTTTAGAGCTGCGGCCCAATAGCTGTTCCGGAGCCATGTAATGAACCGACCCGGCCGGCCTCGTGTACTCGGACAAGCCCGCCGACATATGAAGGACCGACGCGCCGAAGTCGATGATGACAGGACGATCGGCGGACAGCAGGATATTCTCGGGCTTGAGGTCGGAGTGGATGACGCCCCGCGCGTGGGCGGCCGCGAGGATTTCCGCGAGTTGGCCAATTAACTCGATGGCGTTGGCGCGCGGAAGCCCGCCGGCATTGAGGCGCTCGCGCAGAGTCGGGCCATCGATATGAGGCATCACGAGATGCGGGACGAAGTCATCGTCCAGCCAGGCGTCGGTGATGGGCGGGATGCCAGGGTGGCGGACCATGCTCGCGGCGGCCACCTCCTGGGCGAAGCGGCGGCGCAACCGATCCGGCGGAATGCCGGAGGTTCGAAGCCGCTTCACGACGACGCGGTCGCCGTTGCTTTCATCAATGGCGCCATACACCTGGGAGAAGCCGCCGCCGGCGAGCAGACCTTCGATGCGATAACGGCCGTTGAGTAGCGTTCCCCGCGGTGGAGCGGATGCGTGGCGTTCGGCGGCGGGACGCGACCGGGCAAGAAACCGGCGCTTCCGCAGATGATAGAGGCGGCGCCGGATGATTCCCATCAGACGCCAGGCGAGCCCGCAGAGCCCGACAGACAGAGCCCCGAAGAACCAGAACGATCGCCACCAAGGGATGGCGATCGAGAGTGGCAAAGCAGTCAACTGCGCGGCGCCGGCATAGCGCAATTCGAGGCGGCGGGCTCCGCGGGGCGCATCGTCCAGCAGCACCTGGTGACCGGAGAGGAGCGCCCACGACCCCGAATCGAACCGGTATTCGATGGGAGCGGGAGCAGCCAGATCGCGTTCCGGCAGGGCCGACACATTCAGGACCGCGCCACTCCCCAGTTGGGACTCGACCCAGGAGGGAGCCAGGGTCACGCCGGCCTCGGACTCGAGGTAGCTGATTTGCGGCGGCACCCCCGGGTCAGCGTCGGCGAACCGTGGCGGGAGGCGAAGCAGGCGGTCACCCATGGCGAGGAGGACGGAGCCGTCGGGCTCGACATGAAACAACTGGTGCATTTCGCCTTTGGGTTCGAGGATGCGCGCCCAATGGTCATCGGTCCGCCGGATGAAGACGCCGGTCTCGGAGCCGCGCCAGAGCCGGCCCTGGGCGTCAAGGCCCAGGAATTGTGTATCGCCAGGAAATCCACCGGACTCTTCGAAATGACGGCAGGACCAGCCGGTTCCTTTCCCGATGGCCTTGGTGAAGCCATCGCGATCGCGGTAGCCGAACCAGATTTCGCCGGGCTCCGCGAGGGCAACCGTGCGGGGCTTGGTGGAGAGGAGACACGGAGGAAGGGGCATCTCCTGCCAATGGCCGTTGGTGTAACGGAACAGGCCGCCGTCGGAAATCGCGTACAGTTGCCCGTCGGGGCTGCGCGAAAAGCCGGACACGTACCGGAGGCCTGAGAAGACCATGGCGTAGGTGAGCGCCGGCCGGCGCAGGACTTCAGCCAGGTTCTCTTTGGACGCCGCCCAGAGGCGGCCGTCGGGGCTGAACGCCGGCTCCCGGATGGAAGCGGCAAACCAGGACTCCGCTCTGGAGACGACGCCGAGGAAAGCGCCATCCGCGGAGAAGTGCATGACTCCCCGGTTCTTGCCAACAACCCAAACGGAACCGTCCGCATCGGCGGTGATGTTGGTAAAGCGGGCGTCGGCTCCGGCTTTGCCCCAGGGCCTCAGGGCGGGAAGGCTGGACGGAGTGCCGTCGCAACGGTTGTCGGCCTGGCCGTCTTCGATGACGGCGGTGACATCGTGC
>JAEUQD010000479.1 GCA_016789925.1 Bryobacterales bacterium
TCAACTCTGAGGCGAGACTCCCTAGTCCTTTTTTCATTTCTCAGACAGAAAGGATTTCGCTCCCCTGCCTCCTCGGCCTCGGCCCGGCAGCGCCTCCATACTCCCAACCTCGCCCCCGGCCCGGTTCGACACTTTTCGACAGCTCGCACCTGCGCCACCACCAACGCCCTGCGAAACGAAATCCCCCACACCACCCGCACCCCGTTCGACATTTTTCGACACCCTCACGCCCACAGCCTCAACACTCTGCGAAACGAAATCCCCTCACGCCCCACCGGCGCCGTTCGACACTTTTCGACACTCCACGCCCAACAGAATCAACGCCCTGCGAAACGAAATCCCCCTCACGCCCACCATCTCGCCCCTGTCAACGTGCGTTGAATCTTTACGGAACCGTCCGGCAAGTTCTACCGAGCCGGCAGCTGCGCGACGCGAGTACTTTTTACGCACCAGCCTGTCTCCGCCGCGCGATTTCGGCAATAATTGTTGATAAAATCATCAAAATATCGCCAGCGCTACTTTGGCAGAAATCTTGCCAAGCTGAATCCCACCGATTAAATCAAGCCAGCAGTTCCGGCGAACAGTGATTGACAAAGTGTACACGTCCACCTAAAGAACTGGAGGCTCTCTTGACTCAAACATCTCCCCATTTACGTACCAGACGATTTGTCTGGTTCGCAGCTTTATTCTCGGTCACCCAAGCAATCCTCGGACAGGAAGTCCCGCTAGCCTGGGACCAGGTACCCAATTATCAATACAATTTGCTCCAGATCACTCAGGCTCCGCCGGACGTCGATGGAACCCGCCTCTATACCGTGATCTTCTCGGTCACGAACCCTTCCAAGACGCTGGACGCCCCCTACGACCTGCTTCCCCCCTCCGTGGCGCAAACGTTTAAGTCGCCCGCCACGCTCCGCATCGACTTTGCCTGGAATAGCGGTGTCTGGGGAACGCTGGAACTGCTGAACACGAAAGATCCGCCGCTGCTGCCGGTCGCGCGCTCGGTAGTGAACGGTGTTGTTACCGGCACGGGCCCGGCGAGCGCCTTGGCCGTGAACGCCCTGACGTCGTCGAAACGCTGCTCGGACGCCACCGCGCCGCCCGGATGCGCGCAGTTCAGCAACTCACCGGTAATCTTCTGGGTTACGGCGAAGATCCCGGCCGGCGCCGCCGGCGGGGTTCGTGTGGGAATTGAGGGCCACCCTTCGATCCAAACAGGCACTGACCCGGTGACGCACGCCGCCATCTTCGCAAGCATTCCCGTCACCAGCGTGTTCCGGGACGTGCCCGTGGGGACCTCCACGAATTTCGAACGGCGAAAAATCGTCGAGTTCGCCAAGTGCCAGGGGTGTCACGACGGCCGCCGCCATGGTGACGTCGTTGTTCCGCGGTTGAGCCTTCACGGGGCCAACCGCAACGAAGAGCCTGGAGTGTGCGTGATGTGTCACAACCCGAACCAGACCGATGCGGCCTACCGCACCTCCGGTGTCGAAGAGTCAGTCGACTTTAAGCGGCTCATCCATGGCATCCATGCCGGCGGGATGCGCCGCAACCCGCTCATCATCATCGGGCGGAATGGATCGGTGAACAATTTCAGCCACGTCCGCTTCCCCGCGGAGTTGAAAAACTGCCTCAAGTGCCACATCGACGTCAACGGCAAGGGCACCTTTGAGCTGCCTTCCACGTCGGTCCTCGGCTCCACCATCCAGACCCAAAGCGTGTTGAACGTGCTACCGGGTCAGATTGACGTGGACCCGGAGAACGACTTGCGGATCAGTCCCATCGCCGCCACCTGTTCGGCTTGCCACGACGATTCAGAAACGCGCCGCCACATGGTTCGCATGGGAGCATCGTTCGGAGTGGTGCAATCCGTCCTGGCGGACAAGGAACAGTGCGCTACGTGCCACGGACCCGGCAAGAGCCGCGACGTCCGCAAGGAGCACGGGCTGAAGTCCGAAGAGCGGCGGAGACACCGTTAGGTGTAGGTCCACTCTCGGCCCAACTGTCGCCAACCACCAGAGAGCGACCCTGGTGGTTGGCGACCGGGTGGTCCCCTTTAGGGCCTACAGGCTTCCGTCATCGTATTCGCCCGGGTCCCGTCATTCCCGATACCCCGCAGCAGTTCTTCAAACGTCTGGAGCGGCGCGCCGGCCCCCTCCTTCCCGACTTCCGGAACCAAAGCCCACTTGTCGAGCGCGGTGGATCCATCCTGGGAACCGTCAGTTTCGAATTGGCCCGGGGACAGTTCGACATGACCGGCCGGCACGCAGAGAGAAGGATGGTCGAACGGCGCCTTCTGGAAGCGAACCCGGTCGTCGCTGAGAGCCTTGAGGAAAGCTACTACCGCGTTGCGCTCCCCCTGATTGAGGCGAATGTTGCCGATGCCGGGCCCCAGGTTTCCATCGTCGGGAAAGTCGCCGTTCCGGCCATAAAATTCCAGCACCTGCTCCAAGGTCGCTTGACCGCCGTCGTGAAAATACGGGCCGGTGAACTCGACGTTGCGGAGCCCCGGAGCCTTGAACGTCCCGGCCGCGTTGCCTGTCGCCGAAGGAAATAAAGAGAAACCGAAGTCGTCTTTGCCTCCGAAGCCGATATCGTCGGCGATGGGCCTGACCCCAATGCGGAAGAACCCCAGGTCACCGGGGACCCCAATGTTGCGGCCGCGGCGCTGCACCACACTCCAGCCGGCGGCGGTCAGTTCCGCGCCATTGTGGCAGTTGGAACATTGCGAGCCGCCGTTGCGAAATTCGTTGAGACCTTGCTGTTCCAGAGCGGTGAGTGCGCCGGTGTTGCCTTCCAGGAATCGATCCACACGCGAGTCGTCGGCAATGAGGGTTGCCTCGTAGGCCTGAATCGCAAGGCCCCAGAAGAGCGCAAAGTTGTTCTCTGCTTGCGTATAGCCCTCGAAGACCTCCGGCGAACTGTAGTATTCCGGACGAAACGCCGTCCGAATGAGCGCGCCGTAAGACCACTCGGGGAGTAAACCGTTTCCGTCCGGATTCGCCTTCGCGCCCAACACGCTGTCCGTGGGAGAAACCTTTTGCCGCGCCAAGGGCGGCAAGCTCAGCAGCTTCCGGCCGAACTGCGGCCAGTTGCGCCCAGCCCAGGACATTTCCATGGAATTCAGCACCGGCCCCACCGCCTGCGACGCCAGGCTCGCGTTTTCCATTCTCACCGCTTCGCGTTCCAGCACACCATTCCGGGCAACCAGCGCGTGGAGACCGCCGTCGGAGTCGCCAAACGGCGTGGCCCCCGTGAAGACATTGCTCGCGCGCCCATCCCAGAAGTTCCGTACGTTATAGACGGCGTTGATCACAGACGGGGAATTGCGTGCGGTGACCTGCCGCACATGGAAGCCATTGGGCATGAATGGCGAGGGAAACGCCACCACGCGCGAAATGTCCGTATCGTTGCCATGCTCGACCTCGACAAACTCTCTGGCAACCACTCCCATCGACCCGGCCACTTGCCGCTTGTCACTCACGACCGCCGATCGATTGTTGCCCGTGTTCGCGAGTTTGTGGAACGGGAAGTCCTGGATCGTCAACACTTGATTCATCACGGCGTCCGGTCCGGACAACTGATGCTGAACCCGGTGATCGGCGCCCGCATGGAAATGGCAGGTGGCACAGGCCGTGCGCCCGTCGCTGCCTGCCTGCATGTCCCAGAAAAAGGCCTTACCGAGAGCAACCAGTGCGGTCTGGTCGAGCACGTACCGATCCAGCCCGCTCGGCAAGGGCGGCCTCACTGTCTTCAGTGACGCCAGCGGCGGGTTCGGTCCCCCGCCTCCGCGTTGCCCAAAAGCCGCGGCCGCCAACAACATCCCGACGAGTAATAGTCTTTTCATGTTCGGTCAAGCTCCTGATGCAGTTAACGCGGCCCGCGGCGGTGCGGTTGTGTTAAGGAGTGTTATGGACGGGCGCTAGCGCTCAAAGCGGTATCCTTCGCCGCGTACGGTCAGGATGTGCTGCGGTGTTTGCGGACTTGGCTCCAGTTTCTGCCGGAGCCACGCGATGTGCGTGTCCACCGTACGTGGCGTGATGTAGGGTTGCTGGCTCCAGACATCGCGCAGTAACTGGTCCCGGCTCACCACCTGTCCGCGATGATCGATCAGGTAACGCAGCAGTTGTAGCTCCTTGGCGGCCAGATTCAACTTCTCGCCTTCGCGAGTCACCACTCCGCGGGCGAAGTCCGCGACTACCCGGCCAAACTCGAAGCGCATCACCGGCGTAAGCGCCTCTTTCCGCACCCGGCGCAGAAGCGCGGCCACCCGCGCCAGCAACTCCGGTGGTTCGAACGGCTTGGTGAGATAGTCGTCGGCGCCGGTGCGCAGCCCCGTAACCCTGTCCTCCAGTTGGGATCGCGCAGTGAGCATGAGGATGGCGCCGTCGAAGCCGCGTTCGCGCGCCTGGTGGCAAAACGCGAAA
>JAEUQD010000507.1 GCA_016789925.1 Bryobacterales bacterium
TATGGCATCGACACCACCGGTACCGGCGTGGGTTCGCGTCCGGATTCCGTCCTCGGCCAGATTGCCAATCTCCCTGGCGATCAGCGGACGTATCAGCGTTGGTTCAACACCGCGGCGTTCGCCCTGACGCCCAACGGGCGCTATGGGACGTCCCCCAGGACCGGCGCCATCCGGCTGCCGGGCGTGTTCAACATCGATTTCTCCGTCAACAAACAGTTCCGCCTGTCCGAACAGCGCCGGTTCGAGTTGCGCGGCGAATTCTACAACCTGTTCAACCACTACAACATCGAACCGGGCTCCGTCGATCGCGGCATCCGCAGCGCGAACTTCGGCAAGGTGGGCGGCGGAATCCAGGGCTTGACCGTTCGCGTAATTCAGTTGGGCGCGAAGCTTTATTTCTGATCCCCAACCATTGCGCGAAGCGCGGGTGCGTCAGATGCGGTTGAACTTTTCGATGGCCTTCGTGAGCGAACGGAACTGTTTGATGAAGGGGACCATCTGGGTTTCGCGCTCATCGATTTCCTGGGCGCGCTTGAGGACAGCCATCGCTTGATCCTGGGGGACGGCGACCACCCCGTCTTCGCCGGCGACGATGATGTCGCCGGGTTTGATGTTGACGCCGGCGCAAGTGACTTCGATGTCGCGGGCGATGGCGGCGAAGCGGCTGACCGCAGTGGCGGGGGAGGCTCCGCGAGCGTAGATGGGCAGGCCCATCGCCCGGATTTCGCCGATGTCGCGGACTGAGCCGTCGAGCACCACTCCGGCCATGCCGCGCGATTTGGCGGCGGTGGCCATGAGTCCACCGATGCCGGCGACGTCGAGCGAGCCTTCCACGACAATCACGCCGACTTCGCCTTGCTTGGCGGAATCGATCATGTCGACGGAACTCTTGACGGCCAGCGCAGGTGTGGCTTGTTCAGGCGCGGCGGGTTTGACCAGGGAGGTGCGCGCGCGGCCCACTACTTTGCCGGCGACGAAAGGACGGACATCGTGGCTGAGGAAGCCACGGCGGTTACAGACCTGGTCGACGGCATCGGCCACGGAGGCAACGGTGGTCTTGTGGAATCCGGCGATCAAGGGATCGATGGGCGCGGCCGTCTTGCGAGCGGCCTGGAACCCATAGCTGGCGAGGAGAACGGCGGGGAGGAGAAGGAGCGTGCGTCGCGACATCACTCCATTCTGACCGATTGCCGCCAGGGCCAGCGGCGCAGCCACTGAATAAAGCGTTTCTGGAGCGGGGTGCTGTGATGGCCGGCGGCCTGGGCGTAGCCGACGCGGCGGACGGTGGCGGGTTGGGTGGGTAGCAGGGCACATCCGGAGGCATGGCGGGCGGCGGATTCCGGGACGAGGCTGGCGCCGAAGCCGCTGGCGACCATGGCGAGGATGCTGGTGAGGTGGTCGCTTTCGAAGGCGTGTTCGAACTGGACGCGATTGCGGGCGCAGACGGTGAGCACCTGGTCGCGGAGGCAGTGGCCTTCGCGGAGGAGTAACATGCGTTCGCCGCGGAGGACACTGACGGGAACGGGTGGGCCCGCGGCGGCGGCCGGATGGCCTTGTGGCAGGGCAACGAGAATCGCTTCGCGGTAGAGGTCGGCGCAAACGATCTCGGGATGGCGAATGGGCAAGGCGAGGATCGCCAAGTCGATTTCGCCGGAACGCAGGCCTTCGACTAAGTTCTCAGTGGTGCGTTCGGTGAGTTGCAGGTCGACGCGGGGAAAGTCGCGTTGGAAGGCGGCAACCGGTTCGACCATGGTGTACGGGAGGATTGTCGGGATTGCGCCGACCACGAGCTTGCCGGCATCGGGCCGGTGGAGAGCGTCGAGCGCCTTGCGGGCCTCGGCGGTTTTCCGGAGGACGGCTTCGGCATGGGGCAGGAGGGCTTCGCCGTAGCAGGTGAGTTTCACTGTTCGTCCGAGGCGGTCAAAGAGCGGGGAACCCACCTCGCTTTCTAGTTTCTTGATCTGTTGGGACAGAGAAGGCTGCGCTACTCCCTCTTCTTCCGCGGCGCGAACGAAACTACCACTGCGCGCCACGGCGAGGAAGTAGCGCAGTTGATGAAATTCCATATCGCAAACAGGTTAGCGAATGGCGGCGGCGAAACCATTGGCTCCGCCGCGCAAGAGACCCGTGGAGGAGCGTTCGACGGCGTTGGCGTTGCCTCCGATTCGAGGGAGGACTTTGACCTCGTGGCCCATCTGCTGGAGGGTGGCGACGAGGCTGGAGTCGAGATTGCGCGCGACTTCGAGGGGTTCCTGGCCTTCGAGGTGGACGCGCGGTCCGCTGACAGCTTCGAGGCCGGAGATGTTTTCGTCGATCATGCGCTGGCACATGATGGAGACGGAACTGATGATGCGTCGCCCGCCGCGCATGCCGACGGCGAAGTCGCGGGACGGGGTGCGGACGAGTGTGGGCGCGACATTATTGAGCGGCCGCTTGCGCGCTCCGACGGAGTTGGGTTTGCCGGGGCGCGGGTCGAAGCGGCACATGCCGTGGCCGAGGATGATTCCAGTGCCGGGAACGGTGACGCAGGAGCCAAAGGCGCCACCGTGGGAAATGGTCATCGCCACCATGTTGCCCTCGGCATCGGCTGCGGAGAGGCTGACGGTGCCGGGCGAAGGCGCGGCCGCGGGCATCGGGAAGCGGTCGACGGAGGTGGGGTAGGCACGGAGGTTTTCGATGCGGCCGGCGGCGTAATTCTTGTCGAGGAGGCGTGCGATGGGAACGGAGGCGTGGTCGGGGTCGGCGAGGTAGGTGAGGCGGTCGCGCCAGGCGATTTTGAGGACTTCGGCCAGGCGGTGCCAGTAGCGCGGGTCAGTGGCCGGGAGCGGCTCGAAGTTTTCCAGCAGGTTGAGGACTTCGAGGAGCGTAATACCGCCGTTGGGCAGGATTGCGCCGTGCACCTGCGCGCCGCGATAGCTCACCTGGTAAGGGGCGGTGATGCGCGGGGCGAAGTCGGCCATGTCGCGTTCGGTGAGGATACCGCCGAGCTGGCGGATGTGGCTGACGGTGCGGCGGGCGAGTTCGCCCTGATAGAGGTCCTGCCAGCCGGCGGTGGAAAGGCGCTGAAGCGTTTTCTCCATGTCGCGGCGGCGCCAGGTGTCTTCGGGCTTGGGCGGCGCGCCGTTGGGCATAAGGTGCTCCGCACTGGCGGGGTAGCGTTGAATAGCGTTTAGCTGGGACAGGATGGAGGCGGCGACGGATAAGTAGGGGAAGCCGCGGTCGAGCAATTCCAGGGAAGGAGCGACGACATCGGCCCACTTGGCGCGCCCCCAACGTTCCCAGAGGGTCCCGATGCCGGCGAGTGTGCCCGGGACGCCGACCGCGAGCGGTCCATGGACATTGGCGTTGTTTTCGACCGATCACTGATATTCGTTTTCGTTGATGCCGGGGTTGGTTGCGCGGCGCGGGA
>JAEUQD010000514.1 GCA_016789925.1 Bryobacterales bacterium
GACGTTTTCGATCGGGATCGACAGTCCGGCGATGACTAAGCAGAAAGTGCGCGAGGCCGAGCCGTATCCGGTGTTGAAGGTCAAGGTGGGGCTGGATAGCGATGAGGCGACCATCGAGGCCGTGCGCAGTGTGACGAAGAAACCGCTGCGCGTGGATGCGAACGAGGGGTGGAAGACGAAGGAAGAAGCGGTCCGGAAGATCAACTGGCTGGAGACGCAGGGGGTGGAACTGATCGAGCAACCTCTCGCGGCGCACATGCTGGAGGACATGAAGTGGGTGCGGAGCAAGGTGCATATTCCGGTGATCGCGGATGAGGCGTCGCTGCATCCGGCCGATGTTCCGAAACTGGCGCCCTACTTCGACGGTGTGAACGTCAAAGTGGATAAGTGCGGGGGGCTGTTGGAGGCGCTGCGGATGATCGAGATGGCGCGGTCCTTGGGATTAAAGGTAATGCTGGGGTGCATGATCTCGTCGTCGGTCGCGATCACGGCGGCGGCGCAGTTATCGCCACTGGTGGACTATGCGGATTTGGATGGTCACCTGCTCATCCGGAACGATCCGTATGTCGGGGTCAAAGTGGAGCGCGGCAAACTGGTGCTGCCGGAGGGTCCGGGGCTGGGCTTGCGGGTGCGGGTCTAGGTATTCCGTGAAGCGTAGAAGCAAGCGATCCGTCACTCGCTTGTCGCTTTTTGTTTCAACAACGCCGGCCAGTTGACTACTACTTCCAGCGGCTGCGAGCCGCCCGCCGGCCTCGCCACCAGGAAGCGCTTGCCGTCCGGCGCCACGGCATAGGCCTGGTTGCCCAGACCAACAGGCAAGGCGAACAACTCCTGTGGTGTCGACGGCGTCACCGAATCCACACCCAGTTTCAAGCCGACGGCCAGTAGCTTGCCTTCCGAAGCCACATAGTACAACTCCCGCCCGTCGGGACTCCACTCAGGAAAAATGCCACCTGCGGTCGAGATCTGGAACTTGCCCCGCGGCTCCGGGAACGCCTGCACGTACACTTCGTCGCGCCCTGACTCGTCCGAGGTGTAGGCCACCCAGCGCGGGTTGGGCTCCGGAGAAAACCGGCCGCCCCATTCGCTGAAACGGGTACGCAGATATGAACGAGGCCTGGCGCCGGGTTCCGGCTTCCCGTCGGGCGCCATCGGCAGCACCCAAAGATCCCGTTTTGTGTCTGGCGCCTCCTCGTAGTACAACACCAGCCGCCCGTCACGCGACCAATCGTTAGGCCATTGCGGGTTCGCCGACTCGGTAACGCGGTACTCGACGCCCGCCCCGCTCGCCTCTTTGCCGTACAAGGTTATCGAGGAGCCCGCTTGGAACAGTACGTGTCTCCCATCCCGCGACCAGATCGGATACAGAGCGGGTCCCGGCATAAACGTGAACCGGCTCCAGGCGTCCCGCTCTATATCCACCATCCACAAGTCGCGTCTACTGCCCGACGTCCGGCCAATCACAATGCGCCGCCCATCGGGCGATACGCGGAAACGATTGTAGTCGTCCGCCTGTCCGGGAGGGGTTCCCGCCGATTTGCCCTCGCGGTCCAGCCAACTCAACTGCAGACCAGCCTGTCGTCCATAGACCAGCACGCCGCCCGAGGCTGCCGCAACCGCTCCGCTGAGCCCATTCGCACCCACTGGGTCGGAAACCGGCCGCGGCTCACCCGACAGCCGGAGCCGCTCCGGATCGAATGGCTGCGCCATCAGCGTGGAATCGCGCAGCCAGAGCAGGTGACCCGCCGCATACAGTCCGTTGCCCTCGGTTGCCACCAAGTGAACAGGCTCGCGCGGGTTGGCGAGAGACGTTGCATAGAGGCCCGCCTGCTTGCCCGTCACCTGGAACAATACGCCGCCACCCGGCAGCATTTGGGGGTGCCGGTGGGAAATTTCACCACGTGCGGAATTCACCGCAGTCAACACTTCGGGTGTACCGCCGGATGCGGATACGCGACTGAGCCCGAGCCCCGAAGAGACGTTGCCGAACACAATGCGGCCATCCGGAGCCCATCCGCCGCCGGCAACAAGGCGCACATCGCATATTGGGATAGGTGCGCCGCCGTCGACCTCCACCCTCCAGAGCTTTCCGTTCGCCGCGTACGCGACGGATCGGCTGTCAGGAGACCAGAAAGGAGATAGAGCGCCTTCCGTACCGGGTAGCAGCCGTGCGGATGTGGCGCCCATGGGGCGGACCCAGAGTCCTCTCTTGCCCGGTGCGTTGGCATAGAAGACCAATAGCCGGCTGTCCGGCGAGAGCGTCAAACCGCGGGTGAACTCGAATTGTCCACCTTCGGGCGGGTTGAGTTGAGCACGGTACACCACCTCCTGCGCCGGAGCCTGCCGGAATCCCGACACGACCCAGCCCGCCAGCACGCCGAGCACGAGCGTTGACAGGGCGACCGCCCAGGGCCAGCGATTCGGCCTTTCCACTCGCGATTCGACCGGTGGCGTGCGAAGCTCGATTACGATGTCGCGCATCGACTGCCGGCGGTCCTCCGGGTCCTTTGCCAAACAGCGGCGAACCAGGCGTTCGAGCCATGTCGGCGTGAAAGGCTTCACGGACATCGGCGGGGGATCGGCTGACAAGATCGCGCCGACCAGACTTGAGTAACTCTTCCCCTGGAACGCCTTCTGTCCCGTCACCATCTCGTACAGCACCGCCCCAAACGCCCAGATATCCGAACGAGCGTCCGCCTCTTTCCCTTCGAACTGCTCGGGAGCCATGTACTGCGGGGTGCCGAGCACAGTGCCTTCGGTGGTGAGGACGGCGGTCAGTGTCTCTTGCGTGGGCGCGGGTTTGGCGGTCGATTTCGCCAACCCGAAATCCAGCACCTTTACCCCATCCCGCGTCAGCATGATGTTCTGCGGTTTCACGTCGCGGTGGGTCACTCCGGCGCGGTGCGCGCGGTCGAGAGCGTCGGCGATTTGGGTGGCGAGTTTGAAGGCTTGGTCGAGTGGGATGGCACCTTTCTCGATGCGGGCGGCCAGTGTCTCGCCCTCGATCAACTCCAGGACCATGTAGTTGGGTCCGATGTCGTGGAGCACACAGATATTGGGATGGTTCAGCGAAGCCACCGCCCGCGCCTCCCGCTCAAACCGCGCCCGCGCATCCTCGCGCTGGGCGATATGTTCGGGCAGGACTTTGACGGCAACGGTCCGCCCCAACCGGGTGTCTCGCGCGCGATACACCTCTCCCATTCCACCGGCGCCCAAAGGCGCGAGGACCTCATACGGTCCGAGTTGATCGCCGGCCGCCAGCGGCATTGTGTTCTGCACAGTCTATCGCAACAGCTTCCCACCCGCACCAAATCGAACAACTCGCGCCCGTTTGCAGGCGCAAGCGACTATTGGCCGGCGGGCGCTGACCGAGCCGGTGATTTCGTTTCGCAAGCTGTTGATTCCGTTAGGCGGCATAGAGGATGGGGGGCGCGTTGACGCCGCAGCAGCGCTTGTA
>JAEUQD010000536.1 GCA_016789925.1 Bryobacterales bacterium
TGCCGACCAGTTGAACGATACCGCACTCCTCCCCGCTCTCGGCTTTCAAACCCTTGGGGAAAGCGATAACGATCGAGTCGATGTCACCACCCGTGTCTTCCTCGGCCTCACCGTCGGCTGCGCCCAATGCCACGACCACAAGTACGATCCGATTCCTACCAAGGACTACTACGCCCTGCTCGGTGTCTTCCAATCGTCCAAGACCGATCAGCACGCCCTTGTCCCCAAAGACGTTGCGGACCGCTACAAAGCCGCCAAGAAAGCATCCACCGACAAGCAAACCGAGTTGAAGCAGTTCATCGACAAGCAGGTGGCCCAAGTCACGGATATTCTGGCTTCCCAAACCAGCCAATACCTGATGGCCGCACGCGCCGTGATCCTCAATCGCCAACCGGATACCAAGGATCTCGACCAGCAGACTCTCGATCGTTGGGTCACCTACCTCCGCCTGCCCGAGCGCGATCATCCGTTCCTCAAGGAATGGGACGCGTTGATGAAGAACGGCGGAGGCTCGGACGCCGAAGCTCAGGCGGCTGCCCAACGGCTCCACGCCTCCATCCAGTCCCTCTTCGCCGAAAAGAAGGCATTGGAAGACCGCAATTACGTCAAACTGGGCGGTCTCGAAGGCATGAAAGACGAAGGCAAGGTGATTTCCACCCTCGTCGAAGCGCTGCCCATCGAGAAATACTACTTCTGGCGCGACATCGCCTCGCGCCCCTACAAGGTGGAGGACCTCAACTTCGCGGGCGGCGTCTACTACTACGGCCCTAAGGACGTTGAACGCTTTCTCGGCGCTCATTGGAAGGCATATCTCGACCGCCTCCGCGCCGAGTCCAAGGATCTCGATAAAGCCGTTCCCCCACCCTACCCCTTCTGGCACACGCTCACCGACGCCGAAAAGCCAAAGAATGCCAAATTGGCGATCCGCGGCAACGCCTCTAACCTCGGCGAAGAAGTGCCGCGCCGTTTTCTCACTGCGCTTTCGACCGCCGAACCCAAGCCGTTTACGCAAGGTAGCGGCCGCCTCGAACTGGCCAGCGCCATTGCCTCGCCTGACAATCCGCTCACCGCGCGTGTCATGGTCAACCGTCTCTGGAAGCATCACTTCGGCGAGGGCATTGTCCGCTCCACCAGCAATTTCGGCCAGTTGGGCGACCGGCCCACGCATCCTGAGCTCCTCGACTACCTCGCCGCCCGCTTCATCGACCGCGGCTGGAGCGTGAAGGCCCTCCAGAAAGACATCGTGATGACCGCCGCCTACCAGATGAGTTCGTCGGAAGCCGGCCGCGAAGACGCCGTCACCAAGGACCCCGACAACAGGCTCCTCTGGCGCGCCAATGTCCGCGAGCGCCTCGACGCCGAAGCCCTGCGCGACTCGATTCTGGCTACTGCCGGCACGCTCGACCGGTCGCTGGGCGGCGAACCCAAACCTCTGACCGACGACTATCGCCGGCGCACTATGTACGCCACGGTCAGCCGCGGCATCCCCAACCGCACCATGGCCATGTTCGATTTCCCCGATCCGAACTCCACCTCTGAGCAGCGCCTGGTCACCGTCGGCCCCATGCAGCGCCTCTACTTCATGAACAGCCCCTTTGTTGCTGCCCAATCCAAGGCGCTCGCCGCGCGCCTCGCCGCCGAGGCCCCCTCCGACCGTGCCCGTATCGAGCGCGCCTACGAGATTGTCTACGGCCGTCCGGCCAGCCCCGAAGAGATCAAGCTTGGTCTCGACTTCGTCGCCGCCAACCCCTGGCCCCAATACACCCAAGCCCTGTTCGGCGCCGCCGAATTCAGTGCGGTACAGTGAGGAACATTGCAATGACACGACGCGACCTACTTCAGATGGCCGGCTGCGGCTTCGGCGCAATGGGCCTTGCCGGCACGGCCGCAGCCGCCGGAGAGCGTGGACCGCTCGCCGTCAAAGCCCCTCACTTTCCGCCTAAGGTCAAGCACGTCGTTTTCCTCTTCCTCAATGGCGGCCTCTCCCAGGTCGATACCTTCGATCCCAAGCCCGAACTCACTCGCC
The DNA here is from genome assembly GCA_016789925.1 of Bryobacterales bacterium. Taxonomy (GTDB): domain Bacteria; phylum Acidobacteriota; class Terriglobia; order Bryobacterales; family Bryobacteraceae; genus JADLDI01. The sequence continues at coordinate 2,027 of JAEUQD010000536.1, forward strand.
AGGACGGCAAGCCACTCCCCGGTCCCAAGGTCAAAACCGATAGCGCCACCGGCAACCTGATGGCGTCGCCCTTCACCTTCAAGAAATACGGCCAGAGCGGACTCGAAGTCAGCGAGATCTTCCCCAAGGTCGGCGCTTTGATCGACGACTTCTGCGTCATCCGTTCCTGCTACGCCGACAACGGCAATCACGGTCCGTCGCTTCAGCTTATGAACACCGGCCACCAGTTGGCCGGCCGCCCCTCGATGGGCTCCTGGATCACCTACGGCCTGGGCACGGAAAACCAGAACCTGCCCGGTTTCGTCGCCCTCTGCCCCGGCTATCCCGTCATGGGTCCTCGCCTCTGGAGTTCCGGCTTCCTGCCCAACATCCACCAGGGCACCTACGTCCCCAATAGCGAAACCGCCGTCGACAAGCTGCTGCTCAACATCCGCAACCAGTCCCTCAACACCACCGAACAGCAGCGCCAGTTGCAGTTGATGGACCGCCTCAACCAGCTCTATCTCGGCCGCTCGCCGGGTCAGCCCAAACTCGCCGCCGGCGT
>JAEUQD010000558.1 GCA_016789925.1 Bryobacterales bacterium
GACGTTTGTCTCTATCGCCACCTTCGGGCTGTTTCTGGTGTATAGCTGGCTGCCGACGTTCCTGTACGACAAGTTTTCGCTGGGCATGGCGCGGGCCAGCTTTGAAGCGAGCGTCTATCCGCAGATCGGCACGGCGTTGGGACTGCTGGTGGGTGGGATGCTGGCGGACAGGCTGTACGCGAGAGGAATCAGGTCGTCGCGGTTTTGGGTGGTGTTCGCCGCATGCGTTGCGGCCGGACCGTGCATTTACATGATCGGCCAGGGCAGTACGCTCGCGATCACCCGTGCGGCCGCCATGGGTTTCGGGTTCTTCTCCGGGTTCATCGCCGGCAACCAGGCGGCGGCGGCTTTTGACGTGGTTCCGTCGTCACTGCGAGCGTCGACGGTCGGGGTGCTGAACCTGCTGGGCGCCACGGTTTCCGGCTTCGGACCGTTGCTGGGCGGAATGGCGCGGCGGACCATCGGGGTGGACAGCGTGCTGACTTTCACAGCGGGACTTTACGCGCTGGCCGCGTGTATTGTGGTGTACGGGACGCTGCGGCACTTCGCCCGCGATCATCGCGAGGCTTCGATCGCATCCCAGTCGAGTTGAACGCCGAGTCCGGGGCCTTCGGGCGGTGTGAGGTAGCCACCATCAATCGGTATTGGTGTTTTGACGAGGTCGCGCTCATAGCGGAGGGGTCCAAAGGTCTCGATCGCGTAGGGAAGGTGGGGTAGGGCCGCCGCGAGGTGAGCGCAGGCCGCCGTTCCGATTCCCATCTCCGCCTGGCTGCCGAGGATGCAGGGCACGTCCACCACGGCAGCGAGAGCGAAGATATCGCGGGCGGCGAGGATGCCGCCGGCCTCTACGACGTAGACATTCCAGACGTCCGCGGCGTCGGCGCGCGCCAGTTCATACGCATCGCGGAGGGTCTGGCAGCTTTCGTCGGCCATGATGGGGACGCGGGTCCGCTGGCGCAAGAGGCGCAGACCTTCGAGGTTGCGGCGGGGCAGCGGCTGCTCGATCCAAGCGATGCGGGCCACGCCGGCAAACGCGTCGATGGCGGCCGCGGCCTCGGCGACGGAGGTCCAGGCTCCGTTGGCGTCGAGGCGGAGAGGCCGATCGCCGACGGCGCGAGCGACTTCCCTGACGGCGGCCAGATCGTCTTCGAGCCGCCTTCCGACCTTGAGCTTGATGGCATGGTAGCCAGCCTCGACGGCCTTGGCCGCGTCGAAGGCCATTTCTTCCGGGGCCTTCTGATAGATGCCCCAGGCGAGCGGAATCCGGTCGCGCACTTTGCCGCCGAGGAACTGATAGAGCGGGAGGCCGCAGCGCTTCGCATTGAGGTCGAGGAGCGCCATCTCAAAGGCGGCCCGCAGATAAGGGGCGCTCAGTTCGCCGGCGAGCAGGTTGTCCAGTTCGCTCAGTCTCACCGTGATGGCTTGGGAGTCCCTCCCAACCAGGGCCGGCGCCAGGAGGGTGGAGGCGGCGTGGCAGAGCGAGTGGCCGATGCGCGGATAAGTGATTGAGATCTCGCCCAAGCCTTCGAGTCCATCTTCAGTTTCAATGCGGACAATCCCGAATTCAGAGGCCGTCACAGGGTTGGCGGCGTTCAGGCCGGACTTGACGGCTTCCTTGCGCCAGGCGCGAATCGGGATTACGTCCACGCGGCTGATCAAACTGGGCATCCCAACTATTCTCTATGACATACTGAAGAACTTCACCGTGAAAATTCAGGCCTACGTTAGCGACGATATGTTTCTTGCCATCCCCAACGTGGATGGCGAATTCGAATCTCTCGATACGGGCGAGGTGACGCTGTTGCAGTCGTCGCCGCGGGGGATCTTTTACGGGGAGCTTGCGCCGGGCAACTACCGGGTGACGCTGGCGCGCGAGGGGTATGGCGCCAAGACCGTTGTCTGTGAATTGGGGACGAGTGAGCCGGTCCAGTTCCGTCTGCTGGCCGACGGGCTGATCGGCTACATGTGGCCGAAGTGGGCGCGGGCGGGCGAGAAGTCGGAGTATCGCGTCCATGCGGTGGAGCAGTATCAACTGACGTTGTGGCGCTACGGGCTGAAGAAAGAGTTCGTGCAAATGATCGCCTGGGTGGACGAGCACGGTCCGCAGGCGAACCGGCAGTTGCTGCCGGAGGGGGACTTTACGCCGACGGGCGTGAAGTGGAACATGGACGGCTACCCGGCGCCGCCGGAGATCGTAGCGCCGGAACGATCGGGGCTGTACTACTTGTGGGCACGAACCCCGTCGGGCCGGGCATTCTCCTTCCCGTGGGTAGTGGCTCCAGCCAAGCCCACGGCCAAGATCGCGGTGCTGGCCTCGACCAATACCTGGAACGCCTACAACAACTTCGGCGGGCGCAGCAATTACATCAACGCCGACAAACTGCCGCCCGTTCCAGTCGTGCACGCGCGGCAGGATCTGGACCGGTATCAGCGCCCCACGGCGTTCGGCGTGTGGCGGCCGAAGGACGAGAAGTATCCGCCGCTGTCGTTCGACAGGCCCGAGCCGCACAACCATCTCTTTGACGACCCTCAGGTGACCGATCCGGTGCAGGGCCGCGTGCAGTGCGGCCAGGCTCCGGGCGAGTGGCGTCTGTATGGGTGGCTGGAACGGGAGGGATTTGAATACGACCTGTACGCGGAAGCGCAACTCCACGATGGAACGCTGGACCTGGACCAGTATAAGGTCCTCATTCTGGCGGTTCATCCGGAGTACTGGACGCGCGAGATGTACTTTGCCGTGAAGAACTGGGTGTTCGAGCGGGGCGGCCGGTTAATGTACCTGGGCGGCAACGGGCTGAACTGCGAGGTGACGCTGTCGCCGGACGGGACGATGCGATGCCTGACACATCTGAACAGCGTTCATGGGGAGTTGGGCGGGTTCAACGAAGACGGAACGGTCGAGTACGAGAGCAGGATGCACCGGACGCTGGAGAGCGAGGCCAATCTGCTGGGCGTGGTGTGCACCATCAGCGGGATTATGACGTCGGCTCCCTACAAGGTGATCGACCCGGACCACTGGTCGCTGGCCGGAACCGGGCTAAAGGCGGGAGAGGTTTTTGGCGAGAAGACGCTGCACGAGCGCGTGCCGGGCGGGGCTTCGGGGCACGAGACAGACAAGCGGAGCGCGTCGTCGCCGGCCAATACGCACCTGATCGCGAAGGGGACCAACCCGGAGGATGGGGGCGCGGAAATCGTCTATCACGAACCGCGGCCAGGGAGCGGTGTGTTCTCGGTGGGGTCAATCACCTGGGTGTCGGCGCTGTTTACCGACGAGCACGTGTCGCGGATTACGCACAACGTGCTGACGCGGTTTCTGAACGCCTGATTCCACCTGCGCGGGTGGCTGTTCTCCTTTGGGCTGCTGAACCCAGGTGGGACCGGGTGACGTTCGCCGGGTCCCCGGCGCGAGGGGCATTGCAGCGGCGGGTTGGCTTGGCGTCATGCCAGAATTGACAGTGGAGATCCCATGTTGACGGCCACCGTCTACGAACACTCACGTGGAACAACTCTTCGACCGGGTACAACAACTCCATCGCATCCTCCAGACTGCGGGGATTGCCTATCGGATCGTCGGAGGCCTCGCCGTCTTCATCCACGTCGCCGAACGCGATCCACTCCGCGCCCGCCTCA
>JAEUQD010000560.1 GCA_016789925.1 Bryobacterales bacterium
ACGGGCGGCAGCATTGTCAACATCGGCTCAGGGTGCAATAAGACGGCCTTCCCGCACCTGGTGGACTACACCGCCAGCAAGGGTGGGATTGAGATGTTCACGAAAGTTGCGGCGTGCGAACTCGGCAAGTACAACATTCGCGTGAACTGCGTCGCTCCAGGAGCAATCGAAATCGAACGCACGAAACAGGAAGCGGGAGACTACGCGGGTACATGGGCCAGGGCAACGCCGCTCGGACGCGTCGGCCAACCTGCCGACGTAGGCCGGGCGGTGCTCTTCTTCGTCAGCCCGCTGGCTGACTTCGTGACCGGGCAGACGCTTTGGGTGGATGGCGGCCTGTTCTCCCGGCCTCACTGGCCCTACGAGTTCTGAGCAGGGGAGCGCTTGCCTCGGGCGCCGGGGGGACGAGGGAATTCCGGGTCCTTTCCAGGCGGGAAGTAGTCGAACCCCAGAAAATTGAGCTTGTACAAAAGAAAAGCCAGAGTGCGCACGTCCAAGTTGTTTTCCCAGGAATAGCCGGGAACAAAGGTCCGGGCGCAGTCGAGCCTGAGGCGAACGGGTTCGCCGGGTGGGGGCGGGGGCACGTTGGCGGCCAGGCGGAACTCTCCAGGGTTCAATCGGAATTCTCCCAGTTCCGTTCCATTGCTGCTGATCTTGGCGCGCTGCCCCTGCAACCATGGTGAGGGCGGCATTGCCCCTTCGAGGACGAGGGGACCTGTTCCGTGGGGCAGCCAATACTCCATCGTCTCGCCAACCCAGCCATCGGAATGCCAGCCGCCATTGAGGTTCACGACACGCCCCACGACCGCCGAACCCAGCCCTAGCAATCCAATCTGGAGTACCTCTCCAGCCCATCCAAATCCGCGAGGCATTGCTCTCTGGATGCGGCGACACCACATTTCAGACCAGGCCCCGACGCCGTAGAGTATCCAACCCGGGGGAACGCTCAGGCCGGTATGCTCGCGGAGCAGACGCCGGATCTCAGTGACGCGTTGCATTCCTCCCAAGGAAGTCTTGGTGTCTCCGTAATCGCGAATGCAACCCAGATACTCGGGAAGACGCCGCAACGGGTGTCGTTTGCCGATACGGATGAGGAGGTCCCAATCCATGGTGTAGTGGAGATCTTCCCGAAGCCACCCCACTTCAGCCACGGCATCCCTACGAAAGAAGACGGCCTGTTGCAGGATGTAGTCAGACAGATGGGCAAGACGCCATAGATCGAAAGGCTGTGTATACGGAAACCGCGCGGTCAGGTTACCCGATTCATCCATCAGGTAGCCTTCCCCGTAGACGGCGCCCACCCGGGAGTCATCGCCTAGAGCGTCAATGGCTTTGCGGACCGCTCCGTCCAGTAAGATATCGTCGGAATTGATCCAGGCCAGAACCTCGCCGCGCGCCTGCTGGAATCCTTTGTTGATCGCATGGGACTGGCCGCGATCGCGCTCGGAAATGAAGGTGACACGGGAGGAGTATTCGCGCACGACCGCCGCGGTTTCATCCGTGGACCCGCCATCCATGATGATGTACTCAATGGCCCCGTAATCCTGCGCCAGGACGCTCTCGATGGTTGCGCGGATGAACCGACCTTGATTAAACGACGGCGTGACGATTGTCACAAGGGGTTGATTCATCCCTGTTGTGTCCGATCCAAATCCTCTATTGTCGCCATTTCTTCGCGATTTCGCTTCGCTTCGGCCGCCTGCGCTTCCAGGGCGTTGAGCCGTTCGGCGGCCGCCTGACGGATTATCCCCATCTCCGCATGGGCCTCGTTCAGCAGAAGGAGCCTGTGCTCGGCCGTCTTCCGAAGTTGTTCGATTTCCTGCTGGGCCTCGTTGAGCAGATGCAACCGCTCAGCCGCCGCATGTCTCAGGTGGTTGGCTTCGGCGGCGGCCTCCACCAGCGCCCGTTCGCGTTCCTCCGCCTCCCGGCAGAGCAGATCCGCTTCGCTCCGCAACTCCCGCAACTGCTTTTGTATCTCTTCGGCGGCAGTCCGCAAGGCGTCGTTCTCCTGGCGCGACTGCTTTAGCATCTCAAGCCTCTGTTGCGCGACGAGACGCATGTTGTCGGCCTCCTCCCGGAGGAGCGGCAAGGTATTCGCGACCGCCGAGCTGTCCTGGAACCGGCTTTGTAGCTCTTCGAGGGCAGTCCGCAAGGCTTCGTTTTCCTGGCGTGATTGATCCAGCATTTCAAGCCTCTGTTGTGCGACGAGGCGCATGTTGTCGGCCTCATCCCGGAGGAGCGGCAAGGTGTTCATTGACTCCTGGCTTTCCGCCAAAGCCCGTCTGAGTCCCACCACTGTGCCATGTTCCAACTCCACGATTGCGTCCATTCGGCGGGCCAGTTCCGCGCGCAACTCGCGGTGCTTTCTGGCTGCTCCTCCAAGAACGCGATGTGGAATTTGCTCTTGCGGCGTAAGCCGCCTTATGTGTGCGCTGCTTAAAGGATCATCGATCACGCGATGGAGAGCCGACGTGACCTCGCTCACCGGAATCTGCTCCAGGCAATGCGTTTGCTCAAAGGCGCAGGCCCACTCGCAGCCAAAGCAATCCAGTTCGCAAACCAGACCGATACTGCCTTCGCCCCAAACTCCGTATACCGGCCACCCTCCCCCGCCGCCGAAAGGTACAACGCCGGGAACGCGGTAGGCTTGGGCAAGGTGGGCCAGTCCGGAATCGTTGCCGATCCAAGCGCGTGCATTCGCCACGACGGCAGCTACTTCGTCGATTGTCCCGGCATTGCCCACGATAATTCGAGATCCCTGGGGTGCGGCAGCCTGTAACTCACTGAGGTCTCCCTGATCGCCCACCAACACGACGGGCAAGTTTGCGTTTTCGAGAACCTGGCGAAACCGCATGGCGCCCCAGGTTTTCTCTTTGATGTGTGCGGCTCCTCCAGGAAAGCAGGCAATGTAGGAACCGGGAGCCAGGTCCGGCGCCGGTGCGGGCCGGTTCCAGGTAGCGTCGCTAATGGATGTGTTTAACCATCGCGCCAGCGCGGCATACCGGTCGCGTTCGTGGGGGTAGCGTGCTGGTGGAGGGGCGGCCAGATCCCGATGGTTCAGTCGCTTACGTTCCAGCAAAACGGTGAGGAGGCCGTTTGGGGCGGGCGCCGGTTGCGTCTGGAAACTGTCCTCGAGGTCCAACAAAGCCGCCAGGTACCAACTCAGCCAGGTGGGCTTGAATTCGGCGGAAACCAGGATATCGGGTGTCTCCAACTCGCCGAAACGCGCCAGTTCCGCTTCCAACGCAGCAGTCGGCGTTGCTTCGCGATATGGATCAAACCCCGCGGTCACTACCTCGTGAGGGCCTTCCGGCATCAATTTCACGACGGCTGCTACCGGCTGACGGCACAGCAGTGTGACCTTGTCGAAGCGCCGGCGCAGCCCGGCGAAGAAGCCCGCGGCCAGGACCATGTCGCCCAGTCCGCCCATATGGACGACAAGCGCATGCTTCCGGCCGATTTCCGGGCTATGCAGGCGTGGCAGTTCTTTGACCAAGCGTGCGGCGCGTTTGATCAACGAGGACACGTTCACGCGAGGTGCGTTCGCGACCATTGCCGGAATATCTTGAGCTCGTTCCAGCACCGTGGCGCCAAGTTCCTTGCCGAGTGAATGGATTTTGCGGCCCGGACGGGACAGCAGGACGATCCGCGCCCCTCCCAAGGCAGCCTCAACGGCCGTGTGATAGCGCTGGGCGACAACGACGTGGGCCTCCGCCAACAGAGCGATGGTTTCTTCCGGCGCGTAGGATTCTGGTGGCACGCGCAAGCCCTTCCAGTGTAGGCCCGCGGCCACACGCTGATCCGGAGCGTTTACCCGGGTATCGTTGGAATAGAGGGCCACCTGGTATTGCGAGGCGAGCGACTGGAGCGCGACGGTCAACCCCTCCCAATCCTGCACGATGTTCACAACCACCAGCGGTCTCGCCTCGTCGCGGCCCCATTCTCGCCAGACCCTGCGCGCCCAGTCACGGAGTTCGCCCGCTGGTTTGTGCAACCACGCCCAGTCCGCGGCTACGACAATTCGTTCGGCCGGCACACTCAATTCGAGGAGCGCCTCACGGCAGTCTTCGCTCCGTACTGTCCACTTGCGCAGCGGCAAGAAGGCTTTCTGAAACACTTGCCGTCCGATGTCCGTCCGGATCGGGTCGACACCCACTCCATGAGCCTCTACCCACCAACCGCGTTGATGACAGCGTGTCAGGCGCGGAGCGAGAAACTGCAGCGGAAAGTGAACACCTTCCGCGTCGGAAATTGTCCCACCCACAAGCATGGCCGGCCCTTGCGGCATCGCGCCAATCGGGAGATAGCGGTGCCGGTCAGGATAGGCAGCCCTTTGCGGTGGTCCTTCGCCAAACAGGGGGACGGCGAGCGAAATGGCCTCCGGGACACTCTGCCACAGAACTCGATTGATCAACTCGTCGCCGATGTTGCCGGCACCCAGTCCTATCGGCAGCAGGAATGCCGCGGGCCGGGTCCCTCCGCCTACAGTCGTCACTTTTGCTCCCCGCTGCCGGCGCGCCGCCGGAACCGCTGGTACTCGATGGCTGCCTGCCTCTCGCCGGCCTCCACCGCCCGTCTATAGTACAGTTCGGCTTCCGACGGATGATGCAGCTTCTCGTGGCTCAAGGCGAGCCCGAGGAAGATTCGTCCTGGCTGCAGGGCCGCCTTGAGCGCTTTCTCGTAGGCCGCGAGGGCGTGCTCCCAACGCCCCAGAGTGTACAGAATGCGGCCCCAGGAGTAACAGGAATCCGAATCGCTTGAATCGAGCTGGCACGCACGGCGGAGGGGGCCTTCGGCCAGCGTGAACTTTCCCTGGGCAGCGTAGGTGATGCCGAGCCACTTCTGCGCCGCGCCGCTACCGGGCTGTTCACGCAGTGCTTGGGCGAAGTGCCGTTCAGCCGCCGGCCAATTACGCACACGAAAAGCCGCCTGGCCGCCTTCCAGCGCGCTGACCCTCAGAATTGCTACCAGCAGAAGGACTGTCAAGCTTCTATTTTTGCGCAGCCGTTATACTGTATGGTCATGGCTGACTGGACCTACGCGCAGACTGAGCCGGCGGAGCAACTGGCGCAGATTCACTATTACTCGTACCTTAAGCAGCAGTCCAACGGTCCGGTGGAATTTGTGATCGCCGTCAAGGAGTATGCCACTCCAGCATCGGGGGACATGCAATTTTTCGCGCAGACCGACAAGGAGACGAATCAAAAGGCGACGCCGTTCCGTCCATTCGGATGGCATCGCACTATGCTGGGGGCATTGGCGGCGTGCATTGACAACATCAAACGGTTCGACTACGAGGGTGACTGATCCTCGGGTGGCTCACAGCGGGATATTGCCGTGCTTCTTGCGAGGCATGGTGGAGACCTTGTTTTCGAGCATGCGCAGAGCCTGAATCAGCCGTGGTCGGGTCTGGCGCGGCTCAATGATATCGTCGATGAAACCGCGTTCAGCGGCCGCGAACGGCGAAGCAAAGCGGTCTTGGAATTCGGTGATGCGCGCCTGACGCTGTTGATCCGGCTCGCGGCGGTAGATCACATTCACGGCGCCTTCCGCGCCCATAACGGCGATCTCCGCGGTAGGGTACGCGAAATTGATGTCGGTGCGAATGTGCTTGGAGCCCATCACGCAGTAGGCCCCGCCGTAGGCTTTTCGCGTGATGACCGTCACTTTGGGGACCGTGGCCTCAGCGTAAGCGTAAAGGAGCTTTGCTCCGTGGCGAATGATGCCACCGAACTCCTGAGCGGTCCCAGGCAGGAAGCCGGGTACGTCTTCAAAAGTGACAATCGGGATGTTGAAAGCATCGCAGAAGCGGACAAAGCGCGCGCCCTTGGTGGACGAGTTGATGTCCAGACAGCCGGCCAGATGAGCAGGCTGGTTGGCCACGATGCCGGTGGAGCGTCCGTTCAGATGCGCGAAGCCGACGACGATGTTGGGAGCGAATTGTTCCTGCACTTCAAAGAATTCTCCATCATCGACCACTCGCAGGATGAGGTCCTTGATGTCATAGGGAAGGTTCGACTGTTCCGGGATCAGGCTGTCGAGGCGGGGATCTTCGCGCGTCGGCGGGTCGGTGGTAGCGCGCCGAGGCGGGTCCTCTCGGTTGTTTTGGGGGATATAGGTAAGCAACTGCCGCACCTGCCGCAGGCACGCTGCATCATCGTCCGCCATGAAATGGGCCACACCGCTGCGCGAGTTATGGGTGGACGCTCCGCCGAGTTCCTCCTTGGTCACTTCTTCGTGCGTGACCGTTCGAATGACATCGGGTCCGGTGACGAACATGTAACTGGTGCGGTCCACCATGAAGGTGAAATCGGTGATTGCCGGAGAGTAGACGGCACCGCCGGCGCAAGGTCCCAGTATCGCTGAGATCTGAGGAATGACGCCGGAAGAAAGCGTGTTCCGCAGGAAGATGTCGGCATAGCCCCCGAGCGACATGACACCTTCCTGAATGCGCGCGCCGCCGGAATCATTCAGCCCGATAACGGGAGCGCCATTCTCCAGGGCGAGGTCCATAATCTTGCAGATCTTGCGGGCGTTCGCCTCGGAAAGGGATCCGCCGAACACAGTAAAGTCCTGGGCAAAGACATACACAAGCCGATTGTGAACGTAGCCGAAACCGGTCACAAAGCCATCGCCTTCTACAACCTGGTCTTCCATGCCGAAGTCCGTACAGCGGTGCCGTACGACTCGGTCGAGTTCGACGAATGAACCCTCGTCCAAAAGGAGATCGATGCGTTCACGAGCCGAAAGTTTACCTTCGGCGTGCTGGCGCGCGGTACGTTCAGGTCCCCCGCCCGCCGCTGCAGCTGCGCGGCGGCGGGCTACCTCATCCCTCCGGCTGTTGCCCATAAGAGGCTAGGGTAGCGCGGCGCCGGAGTGGGAAGCGCGAAGGGGACTGAGCAGCGCGTCGTAGGCGGCGACCTTGTAGAGGTCACCGAGGGTCGGATAGTTGAAGCAAGTGTGATCAAACAACTCAGCACCGCTGTTGGTCATCATGGCCACCAGCCCGATGTGGATGAGTTCGGTGGCTTGCTCTCCGATAGCATGAGCGCCGAGAAGTTTCATGTCGGACTTGCGAAAGAGCAACTTGAGAAAACCCGACGTGTCGCCGATGATTTCGCCGCGCGCATTGTCAGCGTAGCTGGCCCGGCCTGCGACGTACTCGATTTCCTTCTCGCGGAGGGCCTCTTCTGTCTCCCCGATCATGCTGACTTCCGGGATCGTGTAAATGCCTGTGGGTAGCAGGGGACCCATGTTGAAGCGGAATCCGAAATCGAAGGCGTGACACATGGCCACCCGCGCTTGTTCGGCGCTGGTCGAAGCCAGGGCGGGAAAACCGATTACGTCACCAGCGGCATAGATGTGAGGGGCCGAGGTGCGGTAGCATTTGTCCACCGAGATCAAGCCTTTGGGGCCGGGACTGATGCCGGCGGCCGGGAGATTTAACTTTTCGGTATTGCTGCGCCGGCCGGCGGCGACCAGTACCTGGTCCACCTGGAGATGAAAGCCGGACTCGCAGACGAGGTCGATGAAATCCTCATGCGAGTCGTCGCATCGCAGCACCTTTTCGCGGCGATGGAACTGAATACCAGACCGCTCCAGGCTCGCCACCAGGGCCTCGGAGATTTCACGGTCGAGAAAGGGCAGCAGAATGTCCCGGCCATCGAGAAGGTAGACCTTTGCGCCGAGGGCGGCAAACGTGCAAGCGTACTCGGCGCCGATGACCCCGGCGCCAATGACGGCGAGGGTTCTGGGAAGCTTCTCGAGCGAGAGGATTTCGTCGGAATCGTGGATTCGGGGATCTTCGAAGCGAAATTCCGGAGGACGTATGGGGGACGACCCGGTGGCGATCAGCACCTTCTCAGCACGAAGCGTGGTGGTGTTGCCATCCAGGTCTAGAACCGTGATCGTGTGTGGATCCAGGAAACTGCCGTAGCCGCGGTGCAAGTCTACCTGGCCGCGATGGAGAGTATCGAGAACACGGCCTCGTTCTTTATTCTTGACCCGGTTCTCGTGGTAGAGAAAATCACCGACCGTAGCTTCACGGCGCAGCGAGAGGTCAACCCCGTACAGATCGCGAGCGCGCAGCCCTGACAGAGCAAGTGCTGTTTCTCTCAGCGTTTTGCTGGGAAGGGTGCCTGTATTCGTCGAAGCCCCACCAACATAGGGGTCGCTCTCGACTATGGCAACTCGCTTGCCGAATGCCGCGGCGGTTGCCGCACCCTTCTCTCCGGCGGGTCCGGAGCCTAGCACAACCAGATCGTAGGTCAGCATCTCTACCTATCGTAGCGGTGTGCTGCCCGGGGGATCTGTCGGTGAATCAGTTGATGGCTACGGCCTCGACGCTCGATAGCCGGATGACGATCCGGCTATACATCTGGTTTCGAACTTCGACGGCTTCATCGCCGATGACCCGAAGCACCAGTCCACCTACGGGTTGTCCTCCAATCCAAAAGGTGAGACCTTTTTTGTCGCGCTGGCTCGTAGCGAACAGTTCCTGCCAAATCTGCATCATCGTTGTGCTCCTGGGCGGTTGCGCCTGAATCGTTTGCGGGGACGTCAACCCCGCACCGAAGAGTGCGAGGCCAGCCGTGCGGCGTGTAATCATCATCGTTTCCCGTTCACTTTCTCAAGCGGAGAACGGTTGGCAGATCGATCAAATGTCAAAGAAGAAAACTCGCCGCGACCGACTGCCGAGAGCCTTATCACCAGGAGGTTCTCAGGGCAGGATGTAACTAATGCTGGCCATCGGCATAATGTCGTGCAGCCAGCCACCGAGCGAGGCCCCAGGGGAGGGAAGCAGAACGTCTTTCGGAACTCGTGTGAAATAATCCCTGACCTCGACGCGAACCATGAGGCGGGAACTGATTCTGCATTTGATACCCGCTCCGACGCTCACCATGGGTTGCCATTGCGACGTGCGACTGAGTATCACAAGATTGCTTAGCGGCTGAACAGCACGCTCGGTTCCGACTCCGAAGTATCCCTTCATGCCGCCGCCTATCGCCACGAAGGGACGGACGCGGTCCTCGCCGGCGTTGGCGTGAATCACCAAGTCGTAGTGCACGAGATGAGCACGTGCGCCGAATGTGTACTTCGTCCCGCCGGACGACAGGCGCATGTCGGCGTTTTCAAACAGATAGCGGATCTCGCCGCCAAGCCGGCCTGCCGTGTTGTGGGCAAGGAACCCCCCGGCCACGTAACCCGGTTGGAAGCCCGCCTGTCCCGAGGCTCCCGAGGCCGCCTTTACGGTGCGGTCGAGGTAGAAGGAACCACCGGCGACGGCACCGACTTCCCATTCCTGCGCCGCAGCCTGGGACGGAGGGAGCAGAATTGCACCGGCAGTCAGAATCGCCCACTGTAGCCAATACTGGAATCGCATCATTGACTTTCTCCTGAATCGCTCGGCACGAGCTATTTCTCGACAACTCGAAGCAGAACGGTAGTTGCTTCTGAACCCTGGTTGATGCTCAACGGCACGTCCAACCCAAGGGGTACGTAGCCCGGTACAACGGCGTTAATTTGATAAACTCCAACCTGTCCCGGCGCCAGACCGGCATACTCGATGCCCAGCGGAACTCCGCCCAGAGTCACACTGGGCTCCAGAACCGTTTGGGCGGGAGGTTGCGCGGGCGCCGGCGTGCCCGCATCGACCGCGGGCGTGGTGCGGCCCATTCCGGTGAGGAAGATCATCACCCGGTCGCCCCGGTGGACGGGATTCGACAGCGTGACCAGTTCCCCGTTGCGGTCCCGGACAATGGCGGCCACCTCGCCATCCATTCCGGCAAGCCGGGTGCGGAAAATGCTGGGGGCTGCCGGTGTGACGACAATATTGAGGGTGTCACTGACGCCGCCGGGAGTCCGCAGAACCAGCGTCGCGTTCCCTTCGATTGTGAAGGGGAGTTGAGCGTTGATTTGTCTGGGCGAGACGAAGAGCATCGGAACAGGGAGCCCATTCACCTGGAGGCAGCTTTCGCCGAGGGCGGTAGGCAATGGCAGTTCCCGAGTTGCGACATTCAGCGGACTGAGGTTCTCGCCGTGAATCGAGATCAGAGTTCCTGGCGCCAAGGCCGGGCGCTGGTCGGCGGAGTTGACGGCTCGGTCCAGACGTGGCGGCGCAACCGATTCGTCGTAGGACCACGGGAGGATGAGCAAGCCGGAGATCGAAAGATTCACGAGCGACCGATTCGCCGGTAAATATGCCAAGGTGCGTGTGAACGGAGTCTGGGTGGTTGGGGCGAGCGGTGCTTCCGCAGTCCGGGATCCGGGACGGAGTGCCGCGTTATTGGAAAGGTCCAACCTTTGAATGACACCGGGGTTGGCTGCGCCGGAGGCCATTGTCCGGAATCCGGTCTGGTCGACGAAGACAAATCCTGACGGTGTTCCGGAACTGCCGTCCATCCGCTGAACCGGTACGAGGGATGCGTTGAGCAAGTTGTTGCCCACCACGAAGGTGTCGAAATTCGAAGCCGCGTAGGCGCCCGCCAACGGCGTGGTTTCCTTTCGCGACACGGTGAATGTGCCCGCGCTCGCGCTATAGAGCAATAAGTTGCCGTCGGGAGCGGCAAACAGGATCGAAGATCCGCTGCCCGAGCCGGCCGCTACCGTCGCAGGGTTGATTTCGTTGTTGTAGACACCCAGCGTAGGCAGTTGGAAGGATTTCCGAGTGGCCAGGTCGAGGCGGAGGACGCGGCCCTTACCCTCAAAGTCGACTCCAGCCGCCAGGATCTCCCCGGCGGAGACCGCGATGGAACGAGCCTCATTACCCGACCCGGCCTCGGTGGAGATGTAGGGCTGTTGCTCGAGTGTATCCAGGTCGAAAACAGCGGCAACTTGCGCGCTGTCATGGCCAACCAGGAGATAGCGGCGGTCGATGGTAATCGCCAAGGATGTGGGCGAATTGTAGGTCTTCAATGTGGCGATCTGCGAATAAGACTCGCCGTCGAAGACGAGCACCTGGTTACGGTCCTGCCGCAAAACGTAGAACCGGTTCCGCTCCGTATCCGCCAGTAGATCGGTGAGCTTGCCCGGGACATTGATGAAAGTCCCCCTCTGGTCGGGCTCCCGAAGGTTAATCAAGACCCTCACGGGATTGGGGACGTTCACGGCCCTTGCCGACTCGATCGTCAGGGGAATCGAGACCGTTCCTTTCTGCTGAGAAAATGCAGCCGGATCGACGGTGATCCGCACTCGGGCGGGTGTTACACCGGAGGAGGGTTGGATATTCACGCCGGGCACTCCGGCCTTTACGGTGAACTGCGTCTGATTACCTCCCGGGTCTACGAGGTCGAACTCCTGCGTACTGGCGCGGCGTTCGCAGGCGTTGCCGCGAAACACGATGTCCTCCTGGACTGCCGCGACCCGATTTTGTTTCCCCAGGGAGCCAACCGGGAGGAACAGGACGCCGCTTTCCGAGATCGAGTACAGCATCGAGCCATCTCTGGAGAGAAGACTCTTGCCGGAAAGGTTCTCCGGGAGCTTCAGTCTCTCGAGCACGGCGAGGTTGTCCGCGTCCAGGACCTGGAGAACGGGTGATTCGCCGGAACGCTCCGGAATCTGGGCGTAGATGACTCCACGATCGCCGTCAATGGCCGTACTGCCGACGCTGAACTGGTTGGACCTGGCTTTGAAGTAGCTGATGAATGTGCCGAATTCATCGATGAGAACCCAGCCGGCCAGCGTGCGGGTGCCGTTCCGGTTGAGGCTCACCACGCGAGGGCCCAGGATTCCTGAGGCGAGCACAATGCCGCCGGGTCCCACGCGACGGGCAGAGACGTCGTACCGGAACGTGAATGTGCCAGTCGATCCGCCCATCCCGTAAATCACGTTGCCGTCGCCTGAGGTCGCAATCGAAGCGTTGGTGATGTCGGGCGGGAAGTTGCCAGTTGGGACCGGGAGGGTCTTGGCGGCAACGTTGGCAATCGTATCGAGCGGGCTCAGACTGCCGCTGGCGGGGTCAAACAGCAGAAACTCCGTGTTTGTAACGACCAGGGCCATCCCATCCGCTCCGAAGGCGACACCTAAAACAGGGGCCCCCAGGGCAAATGTTTGCCGGGCCCTGGACTCGAGATTAATCAGTGTTAGCCCATTCGCCGGAGAATTCGGGGCGGAAAAGTTGCCATAGTGACCGATCAGCAGATGCTGACCCGAAGGCGAAATCGAGACGGATGCAGGCTGGCTGCTGACGTTGTAGGAGGTTTGCACGCTTGCCTCGGATAGCGAGACAACGTCGATTCGGTTCGCGGTGAAGTTGGCGATGTACAGGACTCCGCGCCCTTCATCCAGGGCGAGATCCGAGGCGAGGCCTCCGATGGCGACTGGTCGTCCGAAAGTTGCCGCGTGGGCGGCACCCGCCCACGCGATGATGCATGCCACTAGTGCCGCTAGCGCACGAATTCGGATATGATGCTCCCTTCGCATTGTTTGTTCTCCCGGACTGTTCTCGGACCCCGAGTTCCAACCCGGAGCCTCTCTATTCCTCCCGCGGAAATGAAGCGGCTGCTCCAAGTCCGTACTCGCGGCTTTTCCTTCCACTATTCGGCGTTGCGTTTACGTCTCAGGACGATCACGCCCAGGAAAGCCACCGCAAGCAACGTGCAGATGATTCGAACCAACGAGAATTCCATTTGTTTCTCCTTTGTGGATGCTGGCCATCCACGTGCTAAATGTTGTTCATCATGGGGAGTAGATCGTGAATGATCTTCACCACCATGGGGCCAACCGTCACCACGAACAATGACGGCAAAATGCAGAAAAAGATTGGAAATACGAGTTTTACGCCCAGTTTGGCGGCTTTCTCTTCCGCAATCTGTCGCGCCTGAATTCGCATAAAATCCGCGTGCGCTCGCAAGCTCTGAGCGATGCCCGTGCCGAACCGGTCCGCCTGAATGAGCACGGCCACCAACTTCTTGAGGTCGTCCACGTTGGTTCTCTCCGCCAGATTCCGGAGCGAGTCCAGTCTCCGCTTTCCTGCTTTCAGCTCAAAGTTGACCAGAGCGAACTCTTCGCTGACGTCAGGATGGGCCTGTTCGAGGTCTTTGGCCACCTGAACCATGGCCTGGTCCAATCCCAGGCCGCTTTCAACGCAAACCACAAGGAGGTCGAGCGCATTAGGTAATCCCTTTCGGATTTCCTTTTGGCGGCGGCGGGCGCGAACATTGATGTACTCGTTGGGCCCAAAGAATCCCATCGCCGCGGCAGCCAGGACAGCCATGAGTTTGTTGGTCGGATCGGCGCCGGACTTGGCCACCGCAAGGGCCATCAGAAGGGGCAGCACGGTGGCCAGCAGCACCTTGGAGCCGTAGAAATACTTCATCGCGTTTTCGTTCCGGATTCCGGCCCGGATCATGCGACGCTGAATCACGCCCGCGTCCCGCGGATTCACCGGGAGGACATTGCCGAGTTTCTTCACTAAATCGTGGAAGACGAGGCTTGGATGGGTCGGCGCCTCGTCCTGGGCGGGTAGAACCCCGGTGACCCGATCGAGGGCCTCCTGCGGCCGCACCCACAAGCGGAGTCCCACGGTAGCACCAATCAACACGATTGCCACAAACAGGAAGGCAGTGAATAGCAAGACCATGGCATTACACCTCGATCGAAACGATCTTGCGAATGATGAGGTAACCGAGCACCTGCAAGCCGACGGCCGCGGCGGCCATGATGTTGCCGGTCTCATCATCGATGAAGAAGCCAACGTAGGCAGGATTGACGTAGAACATGAGTGTTGCTACGCCGAGAGGAATCATGGTGAGTGCCATACCTGTCATTCGTCCATGGGCGCTAATGGCACGAATTTTTCCGCGCAACTTGAAGCGCTCCCGGATCAGGCTGGCCAGTTTGTCGAGAATCTCAGCGAGGTTTCCTCCAGTTCGTTTCTGCAGCAATACGGCCGAGACAAAAAAGTGAACATCGAGCGAGGGTACGCGGTTCGCCAGTTTGAGTAACGCCTGATCGAGTGGCATGCCGAGGTTGTGTTCTTCGAAGGTGCGTTTCATTTCTCCGGAAAGAGGCTCCTGGAACTCGCGGTAGAGCATCTCGAGGGAGACCGAAAAGGCGTGCCCAGCCCTCATGGAACGGGCCACGAACTCCAGGCTTTCCGGAAACTGCTCCTCGAATCGAAACAGCCTCTTATTGCGAACCCGGTAGATGTACAGGATAGGCAGGCCGGCCAGCGCGGCGCCAGCCGCCAAGCGCAAACTCGCCGAGGCGATCTGGAAGAAGTGGGCAAGCAGAAATCCAGCGATGAAAAAGGCCAGGCACGTATGGACAACACGGCCGGGACGCCATTTCAATCCCGACTGCTCGATGAGTTTCTCCAGCCGGCTGGACAGTTCGAATCTGCGAAGAATGCGCAAAACGACCCGGCCGGTCTTCTTGTCCTCCGCCGAGATGAGTTGCGGCGAGCCGGCGCTGACTTTCGCCTTCTTGTCCGGCCTTCCGGGAGTGCTTACGATCCGGTCGCGCATGCGCTTGACCTCGGCGTTGTGGGAGAGCTTGGACGTAAGCCACCAGATTCCCACCGACAGCACCCAGATCAACAACAGGACGAACAGGAAAGTGAGCATGACGGTCCTCAGATCTCGACGACCTCATCAAAAAGATCCGGCCGCAGCCGAATTCCGGCAGAGAGGAGCTTTTCGTAAAACTTGGGACGAATGCCGGTGGCTGCGAAACGCCCGACAACGCGCCCGTCCGGTGTCAATCCCCGTTTTTCGAACACGAAGATATCCTGCAAGGTGACGACCTCGCCTTCCATGCCGGTGACTTCCGTAATACTGACGACGCGGCGAGAACCGTCGGAGAGCCTGGCAGCCTGAACAAGCAGATGCACCGCGCTGGCAATCTGCTGCCGGATGCTGATCAACTGCATGTTGGAGTTGGCTAAGGAAACCATGACCTCCAACCGGGAGACAGCGTCGCGGGGCGAGTTGGCGTGGATTGTCGTGAGCGAGCCATCGTGGCCGGTGTTCATGGCCTGCAGCATGTCCAGGGCTTCTTCGCCGCGGCACTCACCGACGACAACACGGTCAGGACGCATGCGGAGGCTGTTGATCAGCAGTTCACGCTGGCGCACTGCGCCGTGGCCTTCGAGGTTGGGCGGCCGCGTTTCCAGACGAGCAACGTGCGGCTGCTTCAACTGCAACTCGGCGGCGTCTTCGATGGTGACAATGCGCTCTTTGACATTGATAAACGACGAGAGGGCGTTGAGGAGAGTCGTCTTACCAGAGCCCGTGCCACCGGAGATGATGATGTTCAGACGGGCCTTGACGGCGGCTTCTAAGAGTTCCATCATGCCGGGCGTCATGGCGCGGCGGTCGACCAGGTCCGAAGGCATGAGCTTATCGACGCTGAAGCGGCGAATCGAGAGCAGCGGCCCGTCAACGGCCAGCGGCGGGATGATGGCGTTTACGCGCGAGCCGTCCAGCAAGCGCGCATCCACCATGGGTGTGGATTCGTCAATACGCCGGCCCACTTGGGACACGATCTTGTCGATGATGCGGATCAGATGGGCGTCATCGCGGAAGGTGACGTTGGTGGATTCCAGGATGCCGCGGCGCTCAATGTAGATCTGTTTGTGAGTGTTGACAAGAATGTCCGAGATGGTGGGATCCTGGAGCAGGGGTTCGAGCGGGCCGAGTCCAAAGACCTCGTCGAGCACTTCGTCGCAGATCTGCTGCTTCTCGACCGAACTGAGCAGAGTGGGCTCGCCGTCGATCAACTGCATCAACGCGTTTCGGACTTCGCCCCGTACGCGCTGATTGTCGATGGTGGCGAGCGCTTCGAGGTTGATTTTGTCGAGCAGCTTCCGGTGGAGCGTGAACTTCAGTTCCTGGTATTCGGGCTTCAGCAAGCCTTTTCCGCGACTGGAATTCTTTACCAGTCGCTGCTCCCAGTTCGGCTGACTTTTTCCCGGTGTATTGCGTTGGTCGAGACTTGGCAGCATACTCTTCTATCGGCAGACTAGGCGCGTTCCTCTAGAGTGCGGGCGGCAGTTATTCGTGTTTCCGTACTGGCCATGCCCACGCGTTGCGGGTCACCGGCGCCGGAGACATGGGTGGCGAGGTTGGCGATCGCCCGGCCCAAATCGCAATCGGGCATCATCGGGTCGCCGAGCGAGATCACGCGGTGAAGCGTGAAGTAGTCATTCGGAATACATGCAGGGACCGGGCAATTGAAAATACGGTTCAGGTCGGCGCCGGCCAGGCTGTTCCGGCGGTCCATGCGGTTGATCACAATCTGATAACGGTCGCGCGAGAATCCCAGTTGTTGAAGGACGCTGATTGCGCGGCGCGCGAGGTGGAGGCTGGCCAGGTCAGTGGTGGAGACGAGGAAGGTCTGGTCGCTCTCGGAGACGGAAAGCAGGCTGGTGCGGTGGAAGATGGTCGGCGTGTCAATGATGACCCAGTCGTAGAGACGGCGTGAATACTCGAGGAGGTCGTTGAGACGGGGTTGTTCGATGGGGTCGCCGTAAGGCGTCTCGGGGGCAGGGAGTACGTCGACGCCGGCGCTACTTTGGGTGAGGGCGGCCCAAAGACCGGCATCCAGCCGGTCGACCTGGGCCAGCGCATCCACCACGGAGTAGCTGGCCTGGAGTTTCAGATAAAAGCCAATGGCGCCGCCGAGCAGGTCAAAGTCCATGAGCAACACACGCTGACCGGTCTGCTTGCGAATGGCGTGAGCCGTATGGGTGGCGAGGGTGGAACTGCCGGCGCCGGGTTTTGCCGCCGAGAAAACGACGACCTTACCCAATTCGGCGGGGGTATCTCCATCGGACTGGCGAAGACGGCGAATGCGTGTGGCCGCGTCCCGTTGGGAGACCGGATCGAAGGGCGCGTAGAGGAACTCGCTGGCGCCGGAACGAAGTGCGGCGATCACGACGGCGCTGTCGTTGTTGCGGTGTAGAGCGACGATGGGGGTTGGGGGCCGCCAGAGCGCGGCAATACGAATCAACTCGGCAGCTTCTTCAAAGCGTGAAGCGACGTCAATCAGAATCACGTCGGGTCTGAGCTGACGCAGTCGAATCTCGAGGGTGTTGCGTGGCGGATAGGTCTTGAGATCGGCGAGGACCTGGAACGCGCGGGTTTCGTGCAAGGCCGTGGCGAGTTGCTGCGCGAGCGCCCGGTCGGGGGCGATCAGGAGCGCCGTGAGAGGCTGCTCGCGATATTGACGATTCCCTTGCATTCAGGTTTCCCCGGCACCACGGAGTTCAGCGGGCGCTGGTGGTCTTGTGCTTGACGACGGCTGTCTTGGAGTCCTTCTTGTGCCCGGCGGCCGCGCCCGAGGGGGGCGTCTGCGGGGTGAGGAATTTCATGGGCATCTGGGGGATCGGCTTGGGGTCGTCCGGGTTCAGCGGATCGACGATCTCCGGGGTCACCATGACGATCAACTCGGCGCGGGAACGGTTTTCGAGGCGGCTCTTAAAAAGAACGCCCAGCAAGGGAATCGAGGCAAGACCGGGGATTCGGGAGAGCCCTTCGTCGGCGCGATCATCCAACAGCCCACCGATGACGAAACTCTGTCCCGGGGAGAGTTCGATATTGGACTCGATGCGCCGGGTGGAGAGAGCCGGGATACGGAAGCCGCTGAAATTGACCGCGTTGGCGATGTCGATGGAGGAGACCTCGGGTTTGACGTACATTTTGAGTGTTTTGTGAGCGGTGAGTTGCGGATTGAACGTGAGACGAATTCCGAATTCGCGGAACTGAATCGTCACCGAACCCGCGTTGGAGCCGCCCTGGAGGATCGGGACGGGAAACTCGCCGCCGACCAGGAAGCTCGCCTCTTTGCCGTTTGTCGTGACCAAGTTCGGTTCGGCGAGAATCTGGAGCGCGCCTGTGTTCTGAAGAGCGCGAATCGTGGATGCGAGGTTGAGGTCCGGGCGAAAAGCGAAGATATTGAGGGCGTCGCTGAGGGAGAACTCGCTCGTGGTTCCGGAGACGGCGCCGCCGACGGTTCCCCTCAGGTTCGAGGGTCTGGGGGCAGAGACCTGGCCGGTTGTGATGGACCCCGGAGTGTTCAGGGCTCCGGTGGAAATGAGATTGACAGCGAACTGCTTGGAATAATTGTGGTCAACCTCGGCGAACTTGACACGCAGGAGGATCTGCTTGTCGACCGGTGCGGGTTGAACCTGGAGGTTGTTAACGACGGTTTTGGCGAGGGAAGCAGTCAGTGCGGCGGCGCGGTCAGCAACTGTTTGGGAACTGACAGATCCGTTGAGGGTGACCGAGTCGCGCGCGGAACGGACTTCGATCGGCTCGTCCGGGAAAGTGTCCTTGAGGATACGCCGGATGGGTTCCAGGTTATGTTCCACGGAAACGTTGTAAAACGAACGCTGACCCGACTTCGCCCAGATGACGACGGTGGAACTGCCGTGAGATTTCCCATGGAGAATAATCTCCCGGGTGGACACCGCTACGGCGTCCACCATCTCCGGGTTGCTGGTGGAAATGCGGGCGATGTCGGTGGGATAGTCCAGCACGATGCTTTTGCCGACGGTGATACGAAGCTCTTCGACGCCGGACTGGGCGTGGAGCAACGCGGGCCATAGAACGATGGCCGCGCAAAAGGAGGGGCGGATCTTCATTGATTCCTCCGGGCGCTATTGACGACCTCGACGGTTTTTTGATTTCCACGAATGACGACGATTTGATCGGGCGGTGGAGGCGGAGGCGGCGCGAGCACGGGCGGCGGAGGCGGCGTCTGGGCGACAACCACGGGTGCGGGGCGAGGCCGCCGGGGCGCTTCGGGCTCGTCCCCTTCCGATCCGCGTAAACCAGGACCACGTTCGGCTTTCATCCGGTAGAGTTCGTGAATGCGGCGACCCGGGGTAGCCGCAACTCCCTTGTCGGAGCCGTTCCGGAGAACGAGCTGGATGCGAGCCTCGTTCCCGGCCAGTGTCAGGATCTCCGCCTGTTCCGGGGTAACCAGGAGGGTGACGACCGGCGCATTGATGGCCTGTCCGCGGGGGTCCACCTGCATGCTTTGGCCAGCGCTGAGGACGCTGATGTCTTGCAGGACCGTAGTCGTCATCGTGGCGGCGCCGTCGTTCGGAGGCCGGCCGGTGACGAGCACATCGACATGCATGCCAGGCAGCACGAAGCCGGCGACACCAACGACCTCGTTGACGCGGACCGAGACGGCGCGCATGCCGACGGGAATGATCGGCGCCAAGCCCATGCCACTGCCGCGAGCCGCGAGCCGGCCATCGAGGATCGGCTCATCGAGCAGAACGTTGCTGACGACCGGGCGGTCGAGCACCTCTTCGGGCTTATGAAACGCGCCTTTCGGGAAGCTGCCGGTGGGGATCTTGACGACCTTGATGTCGTCCGGTTTGATGCTGACCCCGACGGGGAGCGGTTTGGCGGCAAGGACGATATCCTCCGTTGTGGCGGCCTCGACCTTCGCCGGCTGTGAGCCAGAACGCGCGAGTTGGTAGAAGACGCTGGAAACCAGGAGTGCGAACACCAGGCTCACTCCCAAGACAGTCAGAAAACGGCGATCCATAAATACCTCACTTCACCTCAGGCAGAGACCAGAGCCAGACAGACGCCCACAGCGATGGCCGGGGCATACGGAATCGAATGAGGGCGGGCGGCCGACCTGCGGCGGCACTTTGCCAGTGCGACGACGGTCAAGGCGAGCAGTCCGCCAACGACGGCGGTCCAGAACGCGAGCGCGAGCAGGCCGTTCAAGCCGACGAGACTGCCGAATCCGGCCATGAGTTTGACATCGGCTCCGCCCATGCCGCCGAGGATATAGAACACGAGGAACACGGCAAAACCCGCCACAGCGCCGGCGGCGGCAGTCAGAGCGCCGCGCCAGCCGGAGTTGACCGAGTGGAGCACAAAGCCAGCCGCGAGTGCCGCCAGGGGGTAGTAGTTGGGAACCGTCCGGTTGCGGATATCTTCAATGGTGGCGGCGGCGCCGATCACAATGGCGGCCACCAACTGAGCCTGGAGTAGTTCCGTCATTCGGCACTCTCCCCGCGGGGCGTTGCGGGAGTCCTCGTCTTGTTGGCGATTCGCATAGCTCGAAGGTCTCTCTCTGTTTGTTCGGCAGGGGCGGCAGTTTTCATTAGGGGCGGCCCGAGATTAACTGTGACGCCGTGCGCGGCGAAGGGCTGGGAACGCTCAAAAAGGAGGGCGGCGCCGTCATCGGCCAACAGCTTCCAGTGGCGATCCTCCTTGAGGAGGCTGGCCAAGGCCCAGTCGGGCGGAATCAGAATGAGATCAAACCGGTACCGGTCCAACAGCGCGCGCCAATTGTGTTGACCGCTGAGCAGGCGGAGGTAGTCCTTGCCGATCTGAGGGCCATAGAAATCGCTGCGGCCGTCCACGAACACGCGGACACGGGGGTAGAAGCGATAAAGGAGATAGTCGGCCCACTGATCGACGGTGAGCAAGCGGGCGTGGGGGAAGCGCGCGGAAAACTTCTCAATGGTCGGGATGGGAAAGCGCACGGTGGGAAAATCCTGGGGCCAGCGGCCGGGGAGCACCAGGAGGGAAGCGACGGCCAAAGCGGGCCAGAGGCTGCTGCGCCGGAACTGGGGCACCATGTCGCGCGCGACGGCGTCGAGAATTCCGGCGACGCCGCGAGGGCCGTAGCGGACGGCGAGGAGATTCCAGCGATCGGTCAGTTCCGCGGCGATCAACGGGACGGCAAGGGCGACGTAGATGGTGACGTGCCGGACCGAGACGAGCGACTGGTGAGCCCAGAAGAGAATCCAGAGGGACTCGGCGTAGCGGCGGCGGAGCAGGAGCGAGCCGGCGGTCATCAGTCCGACCAGGAGGAGGATTTCGTAATGGGCCATGTTTTCAGACCGGAACGAGGGGGATTGAAATTCATGGACGACCTCGCGAATCCAGTCGGAACGGAGGTAGGAGAGGATGTGCCCGTGCAACTGGTACCCATAGGGATTGATGAGGGTGGCGGCGGAGCAAAGGAGCAGGCAGGCGGCGAGGCGCAGGGTGGGGTGGGTGATGAGCCAGAGGGCGAAGCAGGCCAGAAAGGCCATGAATCCGCCGTGGAGGTTTGTCCAGAGAACGGTCAAAGGCACCAGCAGCCAAATGTGCCGGCCGCGCTCGAGGATGGCGAGAGAGACGGGGAGGAGGACGAGGGTAAACAGGTGCGGACGGGCGAGGTAGTGGATGGAGGTTGCGCCGATGGCGAGCAGGGACAAGGCCAGCGTGATGAGGGGGTTGGCTCCTTTGGCGAGGGCCAGACGGAAGACGAGTGTGACAAAAAGGGCGATAAGGACTCCGCAGAACAGGACGAGAGCTTTGAGCCCGCCGGCACGGACCAGGAGGGCGAAGATGACGTCCGCACCCCACTCCCAGGCAAACCACGTCTCACCGGGCTTGGAAAAGGAAAAGATGTCGTGGTGGGGAATCGCACGGTGATCGAGAATATAGTCGCCGGTCCGGATGTGCCAGCCGGTATCGCCATCGGCGAGGAGGCTGCTCCAACCGCCCGGAGTAGCGACGAAGAGCCAGACGAGGATGGCGAGAAAGAGAAAATCCGACAAAGAGGGCGAGCAAAGCTTCCGCAACAGGGTGGAACAACCTCCCGTTGGGAATATCGACCAGACTGGTCTCCGAGTTTAGGGAGGGCTAGGAGGAGACGGGTCCGTCGCGGGTGGCGAGGAGGGAGACGATGTGCTCGCTGCGAGAGGCGGCGAGGCGCACGGCGGAGTCCAGGGCGATCCAATAGACGAGAGCACCGAAGAGGGCGCCGACGGCAAGTACGGCATAGAAGGCCAGTTGGGAGTCGAAGGCGAAGCGGGCGAGATAGGCGAGGAGGATGGGGAGGAAGGCGGCGGGATAGATGAGGAACATGAGGGCCTGAAAACGTCCCGGGGACGCGGCGCGCCACTGGGCGGGGTCGACGGGGCGGGGAAAGAGAACCGAGCCGAGGTTGCCGGCCGAGAGGAGGAAGATGGCGAGGACGAGCGCAATCGCGAGGGTTTCGATCACCTGTGCGGAATCGATGGCCAGGGGCAGGAAGCGGGAGGCGAGGGTGATCATGCCGATTTCGGCGAGGACGAAGAACAGCGCGACGATGTTTTTGGCCAGGAATACGCGGGCAAAGGACACCGGGGCGACGTAGTAGAACTGGATGGCGGCGCGGTCAAAACCGAAGGCGTTCCAGATACACACCTCGCCCAGCAGGGCCAGGGAATAGAAACTGACGATGGTCAGGTAATGCGCGGAGAAGGAGGAGTTGGAACCGCCCAGGGGGAGCCAGATGATGAGGCCGAAAGTGAAACCCATGATGAATACGAGGCGGAAGCGAGGCGCGCGAGGGAGGAAGCGGACCTCCTTTTCGATGAGTGCGGCGAGGGGGTCGGAAAACAGAAGAGACGGGAGGCGGTAGAAGCGCTCGAGCCAGGCGGAGGAGGGCGAGGCGGCGGCGGGGGTAGCGCGCGCGGCGTCGCTATCGAAGCGGAAGCCGCGGTTGAACTGCCAGCGGCCGAACCAGACGGCAGCGCCGGTCCAGGCCAAAAGGCCGGCGAGGGAGAAAAGGCTACCGTGGCCCAGGGCCAGTTGGGCAGTGAGTTGCCAGGGCCAGGATCCGGTGGCCAGAGGCGCCAGGAAGGCGCGGAACCGGTCGGGGACACCGGTCACCAGCAGCAGTTGGGGCAAGGCAGCAAGCAAAACGAAGGTGAGCATGGCCAGTTCGCGGGTGCGGCGCCGCGCGAGAAGCCGGGTGAGGAGGTCGCGCAGGCCGGCCGAGAGGAAGAGATTCAGAGCGATCCAAGGAAGCAGGGCGAGGGGCGCCCAAAGAGGCACGGCGGGATTCCAGAACAAGCCCGCGGCGGCACCGGCGATGACGAGTGTCATCTCAATGCCGGTGCTGAAGCGGAGCAGCACCTCGATGAGAAACAGTTGATTCCGGGTGATGGGATAGACGGCCAGGCGTTTGAGATCGAGCGCGATGCCTGTGGAGGCAAGCAGGATGGGCACGAGTTGCCAGTAGACGAAAGTAAACAGGAGGACATTCGGACCGAATTGGAGGAGGCGGGGCAATTGGCGGGGATCGGCGGCAATCAGTGCCGAAGCGACGGCTCCGGCGGCGGCCAAGCCATACCAACCGACGGAGAGCAGGACGGTGAAGACGAGTAGTCCCCAGTTGCCGTGGGAGTAGAAATTGATCAGGGTTCGCCACTGCGCCTGGAGGATGGCACGGGTTTGGGGCAACATCGGATCACAACCAGGCGAGGGAATCGGTCGAGCGATCGGACCCGACCAGGCGGACAAAGGCGTCTTCAAGGGTCTCGGCGCCGGTGCGGACATCGGCCATGTCGGCCTCGAGGACGAGGCGGCCGTCGGAGATGATGGCGACGCGCTGGCAAAGGCGTTCGACGACCTCGAGGACATGGGAGGTGAGGAAAATAGTCGCGCCCTGGCGAACCTGATCGAGGAGGATGTCCTTCATGAGACGGGCGCCGACGGCGTCGACACCCTCGAATGGCTCGTCCAGGAGAAAGAGCTGGGGGCGATGGATGAGGGCGGCGGCCATGGCAAGGCGCTTGCGCATGCCCTTGGAGAATTCGACGATCAACTTGCGGGGGCTGGCATCGAGTTCAAACACGGTGAGCAGTTCGCGGGTGCGGGTACGGACGACGTCGCGGTCCAATCCGTACATCCGGCCGACGAATTCGAGGAACTCGCGTCCGGTGAGGTGGTCAAACAGGAGGGACTCGTCGGGCACGAGGCCGATGCGGGCTTTGATGGTGAGCGCGTGATCGGGCAAGGGGAGTCCGAGGAGTTCGATGGAACCGGAGGTGGGCGGAGCGAGGCCCATGAGCATGCGAATGGTGGTGGTTTTGCCGGCGCCATTGGGGCCGAGGAAGCCGAAAAAGGAGCCACGGGGAACATCGAGGGACAAGCCGTCGACGGCCGCCTTGGCGCCGTAGAGCTTGCGCAAGTCGCGGATGCGGATGGCGGGGTCAGAAACACCTTGAGGAGCCTCAAGCATGTACCCCCTATCATACAGGCAGGATTCTGCCGATAAGGCTTGCGAGCCACTATGGTGACCGTATCGATTGATCCTTCGATGTCCGTGAAGAACCGGACGCAAGCTCTGGCGAGGCTATCGAGCCTCCCGCCGTTTTCGCCGGTCTTGAACAAGCTGATGGCATCGCTGGCGGACGAAGACGTCTCCTTTTTAGAACTGGGGGATCTGATTGAAAAGGATCCGGTTCTGGCGGGGAACGTGTTGCGGCTGGTGAATTCGGCGCTGTACGCGCGGCGCGGCACGGTGAATTCGGTGCGGCACGCGGTCTCGATCCTTGGGCTGGCGAAGTTGAGAAACGCAGTTCTGTCGATGTCGCTGGGACGGTTGTGGTCCGGGCAGAAATGGCCACCGGGCTGGATGCAATCGCAGTTCAATCTGCACGGGGTGGCTTCGGGGATCATGGCGGACCTGATGGCGGGCGAAACGACGATGGAGTACCCGGAGGGAGCGTTTGCGGCGGGATTGCTTCAGAACGTCGGGATGCTGCTGGAGGCGGTGGCGCTGGCGGACGATTTCAAAGTCGTGTTGGGGTTGTATGCAGCCACGCCGGGTGCGTCGCTGGTGCAGTGCGAGCGGGAGGTGATGGGGCTTGACCATGCGGAATTGTCGGCTGAGATTCTAAACCAGTGGAATCTGCCGAAGCCGATCCAAGTCGCCGTGGGAGAGCATCACCGGCCGAGTCCAGGAAGGTTGGGGGCCGTGGTGGCCGGGGCCGACGAAGTGGTGCAGATGCTGGGAGTGCCGATGCAACCCTGGCACCGGGCGCCGGAAGGGACGGCGCAGGAGAAACTGGAATCTTTGGGGTTTGGGTGCCAAACCCCAAAGATTCTCGAGTCGTTCCAAGCGGAATACGACGTACTGAAAGGATTTTTCGGCAGTTAAGGGATATAGGCTACCAGTTCGATTTCGACGCGGGTTTCGTCGTCCGGGAAGATGCCGCCCAAGGCGGTGCGGGCCGGGGCGTTCTTGGGGAAGTACTCGGCGTAGGCCTTGTTGAAGGCGGGCTTTTCGGCGCGCACATCAGCGAGGAAGGCGGTCACCTTGAGGACGTTATCGAGCGAGGAGCCGAGCGCTTCGAGGTTGGCTTTGTGGGCCTTCATGATTTCGTGGGTTTGGGCGCCGACGTCTTTGCCGGCCTTGGTGCCGGTGAGCCCGGAACTGAAGAACAGGTTGCCCATGCGGACACCGCCCTGCACCTTTGCTTTACCGGCAGCGGCGGCAGAGGCTGCGGGAGCGGCGGCGGCGACGCCGATACCGGCGGCCAGGAATTTACGACGGGGATTTTTCATAGAACCTCCTTGGGAGAACGATTGATCAAACTCCAAATTGTATAACCGATGGCAGGGAATAGCGAAGCCAGGAGGAAGGCGAGGCTGTAGTGCTGCTGGTCAAAGAGGCGTCCGAAGAAGGGCATGACCAGGGCGACGAAGGCTCCCCAGGAGCCCGCACCGAGGCCGGCGATGAGTCCCGCGTTGGCGGCGGAGAAGACGCGCGTGGCGTAGCTGATGGGGACGATGACGAAACCAGCGGCCGCGAACATGGCGAAAAACAACTGAAAGAGGACGACGGGGTAGGCGGTGATTGACGTGACCAGGGCCAGGGGCAAGCTGAAGAGCATGGCGACCGCCATCAGCCAACGGTAGGCGCGGAAGGGGTCGGTTCGGGTGATGGAGCGGTCGGTCAGCCAACCCCAGACGAAGTAGCCGACCTCCCAACCCAACGGGGGAATCCAGAGCACTTTGCCGATATCGGCCTGGGAAGCGCCCATCGCGCGGCTGAGATAGAGGGCGGACTGGTAGAGGACAAAGGCGAGGGGGAACCCGCCCAAGGCATACGCGGCCATAAAACTCCAGACGCGAGGATCGCGGTAACGTACGGCCGGTTTGGGGCCGTGAGTGATTTTGTGGCTTCGCATATCCGGGCGGCGGCTGATGACGGCCCAAAGCAGGAGCCAGGCAACGCCGACGAGTCCGGTAAAGAGGAAGGCTCCCCGCCAGCCCCAAGCCAAGGCAATGGGGGTGACCAGGATGGGAGTGACCATCGCGCCCAGGGAGCCGCCGCTATAGGAAATTGCAATGCCGCGGGACTGGAGGTGGCCGGGGAGGGACTGGACGGCGGCGCGAAGTCCGGCCGGGAAGGTGGCGCCTTCCCCGAAGCCCAAGGCGACGCGGGCGACGGCGAAATGCCAGAAAGTGCTGGCGAAGGCATGGGAAGCGGAGGCGAGGGTCCAGAAGGAGACGGAGGCGAACATACCGCGGCGGAGTCCGAAACGGTCGAGGGCGATGCCCCAGACGGGATTGCCGATCATGTAGGCGATGGAGAACGCGGAGATGATGTAGCCATACTGCTCGACCGAAAGGTTGGCTTCTTTGAGGATGGTGGGGGACAGGAGGGCGAGGGTGTTGCGGTCGATGTAGGAGATGAGGGAAACCGCCAGCATCGTGAACGAGGGGACCCAGATGCGGGCGCGCGAGCTCATCCTGAACAGTCTATCGTCTACCGGGACAGAGGTATCGCTGGGTGCATGGTGGCGGGGGTTAGTCCGACCTGCCTTTTGGAGCTATATTCGCCTTTTCGACGCTACCGTTTGGGGCCTGGGTCGCGCTGTCCGAGGATCCGATTCCGCAAATCAGGGTTGTTTCGGATTTCTTCGAGGAGGGAAGCGTCGAAATCTTCAACGCTGGCCTGCTGGCGGGCATTTCGTTTCGCATCCCGTTGAGCCCGTTGGATGATTTTTAGGTCGTGAAGCGCGCCGAGGGGCGTGGGCTCGTCCTGGAAGTGGACATCGGAGGTCAATTGGAGGCGCTGGAGGCGTTCCATCCTTCGAAGCGGGCGTAGTAGCGCTGATAGAGCGCGGCCTGCTTTACGGTGTCTGGATGGTTGAGGGGGTCCTCGCCGAGGGAGTTTTCGAGCAGGGCGTTTTCCAATTTGAGAACGCGCTGCATGTTCCAGGCGGAAATCAGGATGCGGCTGTAGGTGAGCTCCTGGAGGAAGCCGGTGGGAGCGAGGGAGAAGCGGAGATGAGCCTCGAGGGCCTCGAACTCGGGGCGGTCGTTTTCGGTAACGACCGGGTGCATACTGGTGAGGCCATGGCGGGTGGCATTGCGCGACGACGCGGCCTTGCCTTCGGGTGTGTTCGGTCCAGATTGATTCGGCATTGTAAAATCCCTTTCGACAAAAAATGAAAGAGGACCAGGGGGTCTCGCCCTTTTGCGGAGGCAAGACACACTGATCCTCTCTGTTTGGGAGAGTATCATGACCGGCTATCGGATGTCAAGAGAAAAAGAGCTTGTTAGCGAATGCAAAGAGGGATTTCGTTTGACAGGTGATTGAAAGGAGGGGGTGTAGACAATTGCGAGACAGAAAGTGAGACGTGTCAGCTCCTGTATGTTGTTGATTCGATGAGGTTATGAAATCGCTCATCCAGGCTGATAGACTCAGCCCACCGCGCGGATGCTTACTCGAATGGGACGTCGACTTCTGCGTAGCTGCCCGGCACAGAGCTATTGACGGCAGCGACGATTTGGGCGAGACGCCTCCGGACCAGCCACCACGGCGATCTCCCCAGAACAACGAGGGAAATCTTCCGGCCGCTGAGATTCTGTTGGTATCGAACATTCTTGTCGGTCGTCAGCAGAACGTCGAATCCGGCGTCCTCCGCCAGTCTGAGCAGATCTCCATTGGAAACCCTCTCCCATCCCAGTTTCCGGGCTTCCGTGACCTGATGGCCCCGCAATGAAGCAGTGAGACCTCTGGGCACCCCTTGATCAAACAGGATCCGCATCGGGCCTAACTTGCTGTGCCTACCGGCACAGGCGGGACCCGCGGGGCGGCAAGGCTGCGGGCGGCGAACTCAAGGACGGCCTGGATCTGGTCGCGCGTTACGTCATACTGCTCGACGATCTCATCGATACTGGTCCCGAGTTCAAGGTTCTCAAAGACTGTGGCCACCGGCATGCGTGTACCCTTGAACACCCATTCCCCGCTTCGCCGGTCGGCGACACTCTCAACGGCGGGACATTGCGACCAATCGAGAACAGCCATCAGCGGCCCTCCTGTTCCTATCGTACATCCCGAAAGCAAGCCTGCTTTCCTACGGGACATCGCCGCGAATTGCCGTCCCCATCTGCTGGTAGCCCGCAGCGCGGGAGAGACGCCGGCGTCTGGAGAGCGTAGCTTGGCTTGGGTTGGCCAACGCACCCAGGCCGCAACGGGGAGCCTCGGCCACGGGCTTGCGTACGGCGTGGCGAGAAGTGGGCTGGCAGGGGGGAGGAAATCGCGGGGACGGAGGTGCCCGTCACATTGGCATTTTGGCGGAAATATGGCAGGGTGGTCGCGGGGCGCGAGGACGACGACGCGAGGATGGCCGGCGCCGACGCCTTTCTTCTTCGAATGAGCAGAGGGACTGGAACCCGCTGGGCCGGACGGGCTATCCAAATCGAGGGCTGTCCCCGTTGCTGGCTAGTTGGCGCGGTAGGAGCCTTCGAAGCGGGCGTAGTAGCGCTGGTAGAGCGCGGCCTGCTTTTCGGTGTCGGGATGGTTGAGGGGGTCCTCGCCGAGGGAGTATTCGAGCAGGGCGTTTTCGAGTTTGAGGACGCGCTGCATGTTCCAGGCGGAGATGAGGATGCGGCTGTAGGTGAGTTCCTCGAGGAAGCCGGTGGGGGCGAGGGAGAAGCGGAGATGAGCCTCGAGGGCCCCAAACTCGGGACGGTCGGCTTCGGTGACGACCGGCTTCATGCTGGTGAGCCCGTGACGCATCGCGTTGCGGGAGGAAGCGGCCTTACCGGCCTCAGTGCGCGGTCCAGTCTTTTCGGACATTGAATTTCTCCTGCGTTAGAAATGAAAAAGGACCGGGTTGTGCTCGACCGCTGCGGGTCGAGACAATCCGGTCCTTTACGGTTTTAATGTAACATGGGGTGTCAAGCGGGGGCGTAGAGGAATGCGACAGTGAAAGCGGCAATTCGTTTGGCAAGCTATTGAAAACATGAGGAGAATGGGGTGCAGAAAAATAATGGTACGGGTTGTGAACGCAATAGTTTGAACATTTGCATCCATTACTCAGGATGTCGAAGTACCGGAACCCGGAGGTGTGTGATGGTCGCGTTTATCGCATGCGCGATTGAAGCCAGCGCTCGAGGGATTGCGGGGATTCACCGGACCGGCGGCCGGCCAGAAGGCTCGTGACGCTGATGTCCTCGTCCAAGTCCGGCCAATGAATCCCTTCGCCGCGGGCGGCGAGCGGTGTCCCATAAATATGGGATACTGTCGACATGAAGACAACACTGGAGATCCCGGACCGGACCTTTCGCAAGGCGAAGGCCACTGCTAGCGCGCTGGGAATTCCACTGCGTGCGTTCGTCACGCAGGCGGTCGAAGAAAAGCTGTCGCAGGGTAGCCGCGGCCGGGGCAAGCCGTGGCTGGAGTGTGCCGGGGAATTGGCCCATCTTCATGAAGAGACGACGAGAATCCAGAAGATCATCGACGAGGAATTCGAACAGATCGAGCCTGAGGACCGGACTTGATTCTCGATACCAACGCCCTTTCGGCTTATCTCGACCGAACGCCCGAAGCCGTTGAGATTGTGTCCGAGGCGCACGGACTTGCGATTCCGGTGATTGTGGCCGGGGAGTTCTCGTTCGGCGCCGCCCAGTCGCGCCATCGCGAGGAGTACGAACGGGCGCTCGAGCGGATGCTGGACCGATGTGCCGTCCTCGATATTGGGATTGAGACCGCGCGGCACTACGCAGCCATCCGGCTGGAACTCAAGCGGGCGGGCACGCCGATTCCCGCCAACGACGTGTGGATCGCCGCACTGAGCCGCCAGCATGCGCTCGCGGTGATGAGCCGGGACACCCATTTCGACCTGGTAGCCGGGTTGAGACGGCGAAGTTGGTAGGCGTGTCGGCAGCCCGCCAGACGACCGTTGTGATCACGAGCGCGCCATTCTTCAAGATCGAATCGCGGGCCACGGCTACTTCCGGCGCAAAAGTCGTTACCAACGGCCGGCGGGGACCGGGCGCTTACGCTTCCGGCTCAGCAAGGAAGTCCAATGCTCTGAACAGTGAGTTGGTGGGCGATGCCGTCTAGCGGGCGGGATCCGGCGCGATGCGTGTGGCCAGCCAGATGTTCCCGGTGATCTCCTCCATCGACCAGAACAATCGATCCCGGGTCACTGCTTTGCCGTAAGCCGACAATAGCGGGCGGCGAGCGGTGTGGAAAGCCAGTACCTCAAACGGCGCGCCCACCGGTTTCCTGGTGACAGGGTCCAGCCGCTGCGCCCAGAAGTCGAGGAAGCCGGCGCGGTCACTGTAGAAATAGAGGAGATTCCCATCGGGAGACCATGTCGGATGTGCGTCGTCTGGCCCCTCAGTCACGGGAATCCACTCTTTCTCCGGGGCCGTAACCCCGTCGCGGAACGGTGTGATGCGAATCGTCGAACGACCTGCGCCCTTGGGATTGAACGCAAGCCACCGGCCGTCGGGGGAGAACTGTCCACGATGCAGATCGAAGGACGGATGCCGCAACAGCGTCGTCTGCTTTCCCGTCTGCGTGTCGATCAGAATCAACTCGACCGGCCGCCCGCGGTAAGCGACGATCTGACGGCTGTCCGGCGTCCAACCAAGAACCGTCTGCCCGGCGCAGGAATCGCACACCTTTTCCTCCACTCCTCCTTTGGTGGACATCGTGAAGAGACTCCGGACGGATCCACTG